>NZ_JBWKYJ010000012.1:0-83489 GCF_059423685.1 Acidovorax sp. GW460-11-11-14-LB4
AGGTTTGGCGGGGTCTCGCTCAACTCGCGCCGCTGCGCGTCGCTCAGACACACGCGAGCCCTGATCCGCCAAACCCTACGCTCCTCGGCGCATCCAAAGGGGCACGGGGGGCAGAACATCCACACGGGCCATCGCTGCGCTCGGCCCCACATCGCGGGCGCAAGCGCTTTGCGCCGCGCAGGCGCGGCCGAGCGCAGCAATGGCCCGAATGGATGTCCGGCTGTTCGGTTGTTTGGATGTTCGGCTGTCCCACCCCTGCTGGCTGCGCCTGCGGCGGGGCGGTTGTGGGGTGGCACGCGCGTCGCAGCGCGCGTGCTTCGTGCTCTGACTCGCCGTGGATGTCTGAACGAAGCTGCAACGCAGCGCAGTGAGTTCCACGGCGCACCCCGCAGCCGCCCCGCCGCAGGTTTGCCCCTTCGCACCGCGAAGGGGCCGCAGACAGTGGGGTCGCCTTTTCTTTGGTGACTTTCTTTCGGCGACGCGAAAGAAAGGAACTCGCACGCCGGGCGACTCCCGGCTCCCGCACTTCACACGGGCATGCAGTAGCCACCGCCAAAACAAGCTTCGGTAGGCCAACCCGAACGGATGGGGCGCGAACGAGCTATAAAAACAATAGCTTCCAGCGCTTTATTTACAAGCGCCAGTAGCCCAAAACACCTCAGAACTAGCGAATCAAACCGCGCTGAAATCTGGCTTTCTCTTTTCCATAAACGCCGAGAACGCTTCCCGCGCTGCAGGCTCACGCAACATGCGCCCAAAGCTCTCACCCTCTTCCGCCATCACCTCCAGCACCTTCGCCGTCTGCCCGCCCTTCATCAACCGCTTGGTTTCGATGAGCGACGACAACGGCTTGGCAGCCAGCTTCTTCGCTTGCGCCTGCGCCACCCCATTGCATTCGGTCGGCGGCACCACACGGTTCACCAGCCCCACCTCCAACGCCGCCTCGGCCATGAAAGGCTCGCCCAGCAGCAGCGCTTCCGCAGCGCGGTGGTACCCCAGCATCTGCGGCACCAGCAGGCTCGACGCCGCCTCGGGGCACAGGCCCAGATTCACGAACGGCATGGAGAACGCCGCGTTGTCGCCCGCATAGACCAGGTCGCAATGGAACAGCATCGTCGTGCCGATGCCCACGGCCGGGCCACACACCGAGGCGATCACGGGCTTGGGGAAGGTGGCGATGCCGCGCAGAAAACGGAACACGGGCGAGTCCTGCGTGGCAGGCGGCTGCTGCAGAAAGTCGCCGATGTCGTTGCCCGCGCTGAAGATCGCCACGTCGCCCTGGAACACCACCACGCGCACGCTGGCATCGGCCTTGGCGGCATCGAGCGCATCAGCCATAGCGGCGTACATGTCGCGCGTGATGGAGTTCTTCTTATCCACGCGGTTGAAGGTGATGGTGGTCACGCCTGCTTCGGTGTGGGCAAGGATGTCTTGGGTGGCTTCGGTCATGGTGGTGAAAGTTCCGGGTCGGATGGATTGGGACGAGAGGAATGCGGTACGGCACAGGGCAACAGGCCGACTTCCTATTCCTTGTAGTAAACGATCTGATGGCTGGTGGCCAGCATGGTGCCAGCCTCGTTCCACAGCTGCACGGTCTGGTCAAAGAAACCGTTGCGGAACTCCTGCCCGCGCGCCTGGCCGAGCAGGAAGCCAGTGCCCGTGGCCTGCAGCTGCTCTGCCGTGGCGTGGAAGTACACGGTGATCGACACCGTGCCCGCAGGCACCTGGCGCGCACGGCGCAGCCACACGCGGGGGAAGAACACATCAGCCAATCCGGACAGCGCCACGAAGTCGATCGGCCGCGGTGGTGTGTCGCGCATCCACAGCTGCGTCAGGCTGTGGTCGCCGCTGCCGTCCCAGGTGCGCGGGATGAAGCCAGCGATGGGGCGCATCTCGTAGCGGTTGAGCCATTCCACGGCGCCCAAGGGGGCGACGATGGCTTTTTGCTCTGCAGGTGGGGGCACCTGCGGCATGGGCACATCGCCCACGCTCCAGGTCTCGCGGCGCACGGCCGTGACGGCGGTGGCCGTGGTGGTAACCACCTGCGCGCCGTCGGCACCGGCCTGCAGAATCGACAGCGTCCAGTGCTGGGTGGAACGATTGGTGCGAACAGGAGTTGCCTGCACCGTGAACGCACCAGCGGTCAAAGCGCCCGCATAGTTGACAGTGAGCGACAGCGGATCGCCCAGCCGGTCGGGGTGCTGCAAGATGGCCTGCAGCAGCGTGGCAGCGGTGATGCCGCCAAACGGGCCGACCATGTTCCAGTAGCCGGGGTGGGTCTGCCCTTCGTACTGGCCCGTCGCAGCGGACGAAGCCGTCAGTTGCAGCGCCTCGTCCAGCGGGTGGGTAGCGGAGGACGAAGACGCAGACGAAGAAGTGGATGAAGAGGAAGTCATGCTGCAAGTGTGCCGCGAAACGACCGCTCAGGCCGTCGTACCGGAGACTTCGCCATGGGGCATTCCGCCACCGCCCAGTGCGGCCAGCGCAGCCGCTGCGCGCGGCCACAGGCTTTGGCGGAACTGGTCGCGAAAGAAACCAAAGTGCCCAATGCGCCGCACCTGCAGGTCGGCCGGTGTGATGCTCTCCACCCGGCGCTCGGTGTTGGCGTACAGGTTCACCAGGTTGTGCGTGCCACGCAAGGTCATCAGCTCGTCGTCCGCCATCGACAGCGCCAGCACCGGGAACCGCACCGCGCCATAACTCCGCGCCACCGCAGGCCCCTCGGCCCCCACGCTGTAAGCGGGGTCCAGACACCAGCGCCGCCACTGCAGGATCACCCCCGCAGGCAGATCGCCCACCTTCTTGAGCGTGCGCCCCGGAAAGTACCCGCACAGCCGCGTGGCCAGCGGCACCAGCACCCACCAGAAATACGGAACGATGCGCTTGAGCTGCGGCGCGTTGTCACGCCAGTAGCCGCTGCCTGCGGCCACGCTGAGCAGGCCCGCCACCTGTTCGGGCTTCTTGAGCAGCCCTGGCAATTGCGCGCCCAGGCTGTGGCCCAGTAAGTACAGCGGCTGCGCAGGCAACGCGGCCTTGGCGCCAGAGATCACCGCCTCATAGTCCTGCGCCCAATCAAACAGATCCGCCTTCACATCGCGCATCGCGCCCTGCAGCGAATCGCCATGGCCTCGGTAGTCGAACGTGGTGACCCGAAACCCCTGCTGCGCCATCCACAGCGCAAAGGCCTCGTAGAACGACTGCCGCACCCCCATCGCGCCGCCGATGACAACGCTGGCGCGCGGTGCGCCCTCAGGTTCGTAGACACGCAGCGCCAAAGACACTGCCCCGTTGACCTGCAAGGTTTGCTTGTTCATGTCTGTCTCCTTGGTTCGAAACCGATCTGCGCCGGCTTGAATGGAAAACACAACGGGCTGGTCTCGTACCCCAGCCTTCACACCCCGTCCTCCAGGGCGTAGCGAGCGGGATCAGCTGCTAGGCGGACGGAGCGCAGGAACCGGAACGTACTTCCTGTACGTGAGGATTCCGAGCACCGCCCAACGACGCAGATGACCCGCGCAGTAGCCAGCTAACTCAAAGAGCTTCGATGATGCCGGCGGCGCCTTGGCCGGTACCTACACACATCGTGACCATGCCGTACTTCAGCTTGTGCCGACGCAGCGCATGCACCACCGTCGCTGCGCGGATCGCACCCGTGGCCCCCAGCGGATGCCCCAGCGCAATCGCGCCGCCCATCGGGTTCACGTTCGCAGGGTTCAGACCCAGCGTATTGATCACCGCCAGCGACTGGGCCGCAAACGCCTCGTTCAACTCATACCAGCCAATGTCATCGCTCTTGAGACCCGCATAACGCAGGGCTGCCGGAATGGCTTCGATGGGCCCAATGCCCATGATCTCGGGCGGCACGCCGCGCGCTGCGTAGCTCACAAAACGCGCCAGGGGCGTCAGGCCAAACTGCTTCACGGCCTTTTCGCTTGCCACGATGAGGGCACCGGCGCCATCGCTGGTCTGCGAGCTGTTGCCCGCCGTGACACTGCCACGTGCCGCAAACACGGGCTTGAGCTTGGCCAGGCCTTCCAGAGATGTATCGGGGCGTGGGCCTTCGTCCAGGCTCACGGTGCGGCGCTTTTCCACCACTTCGCCGGTGGCGAGGTTGGGCGAACGGTCCACGATCTCGATGGGCGTGATTTCGTCGGTGAACTCACCGGCCTTTTGCGCCTTGATGGCACGCAGGTGGGACTCGAGGGCGAAGGCATCCTGCATTTCGCGGCTCACCTTCCACTGCTGGGCGACCTTTTCGGCCGTGAGGCCCATGCCGTAGGCAATGCCCACGTTTTCGTCCTTCGCAAAGATCTCGGCGTTGAACGAGGGCTTGTTGCCGCCCATGGGCACCAGGCTCATGGACTCGGCGCCGCCGGCGATCAGCACGTCGGCCTCGCCCACGCGGATGCGGTCAGCCGCCATCTGCAGCGCGGTGATGCCCGATGCGCAAAAGCGGTTCACGGTCACGCCGCCCACGGGGTGGTCAAACGCCAGGCCCATGGCGATGCGGGCCATGTTCATGCCCTGCTCGCCTTCGGGGAACGAGCAGCCGATGATGGCGTCTTCAATCGCCTTGGGGTCCAGCGTGGGCACCTGCAGCATGGCGCTCTTGATCGCGGCGACCAGCAGATCGTCGGGGCGGGTGTTCTTGAAATAGCCGCGGCCCGAGCGCCCGATGGGCGTGCGCGTGGCGGCGACGATGTAGGCGTCCTGGACTTGTTTTTGAGCCATGGTGAAACTCCTTCAATTCTTGGGGGGGCGGCTGGAAGGAACCCAGGCCCACGTAAATACACATTCGACCGGCTCCACACCGGCTTCGTCGGTGACGGTGACTTTCACCTGCACCTCGCCCTTGTCGCTGGCCAACATGGCGGCGCGCTGCTCGGCGGTGAGCGTGGCCACGGCCTTCAAGCCGCCCGTGGCGCGCTTCTTGAACGCCATGCTCAGCTCCTTGGCCAGCGGCAGGCAGTCGTCGCGCACGTTCATGCCCACGACCATGCCGGTGGCCGTTTCGGCCAGCAGGTTCATGGCCGAGGCGTGCACACCACCAATGTGGTTTTGCACACGGTGCTCGTTGGCAAGATGCACTTCGACCCGCTCAGGCGTGAGCGACACGAACTTCACCCCGGCCGTGCCGGTAAAGGGCACAGCCCGGCGCAAGATGATGTTCTGCACGAACCCGCGCATGAAGGCGGGGGCCTCGTCCAGGCGCATCAGCGAGCGCTGCAATTTGTTGGGGGCGTGTTCGCTCATGTCGGTCTACCGGTATCCATCGACGTCCGGATCAGTTGCGAACCGGCTTGCCGGTAGACAACATGCCCAGGATGCGCTCATGCGTCTTGGGCTGGGCGATCAGGTGGCAGAACACCTTGCGCTCCAGCGTGAGCAGGTATTCCTCGCTCACCATCGAGCCAGCATCCACATCGCCGCCACAGACCACTTCGGCGATCATGGCGCCGATCTTGAAGTCGTAGGCGCTGATGAAGCCGCCGTCGCGCATGTTCACCAGCTGGGCCTTGATGGTGGCCAGACCGCTGCGGCCGGCCACGGGGAACAGGCGCTTGTGCGGCGCACGCCAGCCGCTCGCGGCCATGGACTTGGCTTCGTTGATGGCGACGAACAACAGCTCATCCTTGTGGGGCACGATCACGTCGCTGTCCAGCAGGTAACCCAGCTTGCGCGACTCCAGAGCGCTGGTGCCCACCTTGGCCATGGCGGCGGCGGTGAAGCCTTCGGTCAGGAAAGGCAGGATGTCCTTGGATGTGGAAGCTGCCATGTTCTCGGCCGCGCGGCGGGCGATGTAGGTCAGGCCGCCGGCGCCGGGCACCAGGCCCACGCCCACTTCGACCAGGCCGATGTAGCTTTCCATGTGGGCCACGCGCTTGGCCGAATACACGGCCAGCTCACAGCCACCGCCCAGCGCCATGCCATGGATGGCTGCGACGACAGGCACCTGCGCATAGCGGATGCGCATCATCAGGTTTTGCAGCTCCTGCTCGATGCTTTCCACCGCATCGGCGCCGCCGACCATGAAGGCGGGCATCGTGGCTTCCAGGTCCGCACCCACGCTGAAAGGAGCGTCGCCGGACCAGATGACCATGCCTTGGTACTCAGACTCGGCCAGTTCCAGCGCTTCCATCAGCGCTTCCATCACCTCGGGGCTGATGGCGTGCATCTTGTTCTTGATGCTGGCGATGAGTACTTGGCCGTCCAGCGTCCAGGTGCGCAGCGCCTTCGATTCAGCAATCGTGGTGCCAGCGGTGCGCCAGTCGGGCAGGCTGGTTTCGCCCAACAGGGCCTCGGGGAAGATCTGGCGCTCGTACACGGGCAACTGGCGGCGGGGCACAAACTTGTTCTGCGATGCACTCCACGAACCTTGCGCGGTGTGCACGCCACCGGCGTCGGCCACGGGGCCCTTGAAGACCCACTCGGGCAGCGGTGCCTTGCACAGCGCTTTGCCAGCGTCGATGTCTTCCTGGATCATCTTCGCGACTTCGAGCCAACCGGCTTCCTGCCACAGCTCGAAGGGACCCTGCTTCATGCCGAAGCCCCAGCGCATGGCCTGGTCCACGTCGCGGGCGTTGTCGGCGATGGTGCCCAGGTGCACGGCGGCGTAGTGGAAGCTGTTGCGCAGGATGGCCCAGAGGAACTGGCCGGGCGCACCTTCGGCGTTGCGTAGCAGGCGCAGGCGCTCGGCAGCGGGCTTCTTGAGCATGCGCGCGTACACCTCGTCGGCCTTCTGGCCGGCGGGCACGTACTCTTCGCCTTCCAGCTCAAAGCGCATCACATCGCGGCCGACCTTCTTGAAGAAGCCTGCCTTGGTCTTCTGGCCCATGTTGCCCAGTTCCAGCAGCTTTTTCAGCACGGCGGGCGTGCCGAAGCTTTCGTAGAACGGATCGGTCTCGATGCTCAGGTTGTCCTGCAGCGTCTTGATGACGTGGGCCATGGTGTCCAGGCCCACCACGTCGGCGGTGCGGAAGGTGCCGCTGGATGCACGGCCCAGCTTCTTGCCCGTGAGGTCGTCCACCACGTCGTAGGTCAGGCCAAAGTTCTCGACCTCCTTCATGGTGGCCAGCATGCCGGCGATGCCGACGCGGTTGGCCACGAAGTTGGGCGTGTCGTGCGCGCGCACCACGCCCTTGCCCAGGCCGCTGGTCACAAAGGCTTCGAGCTGGTCCAGCACTTCTGGCTGGGTGGTGGGGGTGTTGATCAGCTCCACCAGCGTCATGTAGCGCGGGGGGTTGAAGAAGTGGATGCCGCAGAAACGGGGCTTGATGCTCTCGGGCAGCACTTCGCTCAATTTGGTGATCGACAGGCCCGAGGTGTTGGACGCCAGGATGGCGTGCTTGGCCACGTGGGGAGCAATCTTGGTGTACAGGTCGAGCTTCCAGTCCATGCGCTCGGCAATGGCCTCGATCACGAGGTCGCATTCCTTGAGCAGGTGCATGTGCTCTTCGTAGTTGGCCTGCTGGATCAGCGCTGCGTCATCGGCCACACCCAGGGGCGAGGGCTTGAGCTTTTTCAGGCCTTCGACGGCCTTGGTGACGATGCCGTTCTTGGGACCTTCCTTGGCGGGCAGGTCGAACAGCACCACGGGCACCTTCACGTTGACGAGGTGGGCGGCAATCTGCGCGCCCATCACGCCTGCGCCGAGTACGGCGACTTTTTTCACTTGGAATCGGGACATGGGTTGGGTTCCTGGTTGGGGCGTTGCGCAACACCGCATGGGGCGCGCAAGGCCACGGGAATGGGGTTTACTGGACGCGGATCCAGGTTTGCGTGCGGCCGAACGGGCCGATCGAGCCGCGCACTTCGAGCTTCTTGCCGCCCTCGACGGGGGTCATGCGCAGGGTGTAGTTGCGGCCGTTCTCGGGGTCGAGAATCTTGCCGCCTTCCCACACCTCTTTGCCGTCAGCCTTCTTGGCACCCCGGATGATCTCCAAGCCCAGGATGGGCTTGCCCTTGCGGTCATCCGAGCATTCGTCGCAGACCTCGTCGGGCTTGGCGTCTTTGGACAGGCGCTTTTCCAGCGCCCCGTTCAACACGCCGCCGCCGATGTCGCGGATGCGGATTTCGGCCTTGGCCTCGCCGGTCTTGTCGTCGATGTTGCGCCACAGGCCTTCGGGCGTCATCTGCGCCCAGGCCGGCAGCGCACCCGCTACCAAAACAATAGCTGCTACCGCTTTGAACATCTGCGCTCCCTGGCAAAAAGGCTTGAAATCCGCATCCGGCACCGATCAGGCCAGGGCCAGATCGGTGTCCATCAGCACCTTGCTGCCGGCACGGGCGGTGCGCATCAGCGTGGCGGTTTCGGGGAACAGCTTGGCGAAGTAGAAGCGCGCGGTCTGCAGCTTGGCGCCGTAGAACGGGTCGGTGTTGCCGGCGGCGATCTCGCGCAGGGCGACCTGGGCCATGCGGGCGAACAGGTAGCCGAACACCAGGTGGCCGGCCACGCGCAGATAGTCCACCGCAGCAGCGCCCACTTCGTCGGGGTTTTGCATGCCCTTGAAGCCGATCTCGGTGGTGAACTTGGTCATCTGGTCGCCCAGCATGGCCACGGGGTTGATGAACTCGGCCATGCGCTCGTTCACGCCTTCTTCTTCCACCAGCTGGCCAATCAGCTTGCCCAGCTTTTTCAGCGTGGCACCGTTGTTGCCCAGCACCTTGCGGCCCAGCAGGTCGAGCGACTGGATGGTGTTGGTGCCTTCATAGATCATGTTGATGCGGTTGTCCCGTACGTACTGTTCCATGCCCCATTCCTTGATGAAGCCGTGGCCGCCGAAGACCTGCATGCACGCGTTGGTGCTGATGTGGCCGTTGTCGGTGATGAAGGCCTTGACGATGGGAGTCAGCAGGGCCACGAGTTCTTCGGAATCCTTGCGCACCTTTTCATCGGGGTGGCTGTGCACCTTGTCCAGCAACAGCGTGCAGAAGATCTGCAGCGCGCGGCCACCTTCGGCGTAGGCCTTGGCGGTAAGCAGCATCTTGCGCACATCGGGGTGCACGATGATGGGGTCAGCATCCTTGTCCTTGGCCTTGGGGCCCGACAGGCTGCGCGACTGGATGCGGTCCTTGGCATAGGCCAGCGCGTTCTGGTAAGCCACTTCCGTCAGGCCCAGCGACTGGTTGCCCACACCCAGGCGGGCGGCGTTCATCATCACGAACATGGCAGCCAGGCCCTTGTTGGGCTGGCCCACCATGGTGCCGATGGCGCCGTCCAGTGCGATCTGCGCGGTGGCGTTGCCGTGGATGCCCATCTTGTGCTCCAGGCCCGTGCAGAAGATCGGGTTGCGCTCGCCCAGCGAGCCGTCGGCATTCACGTTGAACTTGGGCACCACAAACAGGCTGATGCCCTTGCTGCCCTTGGGCGCATCGGGCAGGCGGGCCAGCACTAGGTGAACGATGTTGGCGGCCATGTCGTGCTCGCCAGCGCTGATGAAGATCTTGTTGCCGGTGATCTTGTAGGTGCCGTCAGGCAGAGGCTCGGCCTTGGTGCGCATCAGGCCCAGGTCGGTACCGCAGTGGGGTTCGGTCAGGCACATGGTGCCGGTCCATTCGCCGCTGGTCAGCTTGGGCAGGTACAGGGCCTTCTGGGCGTCGGTGCCATGGGCGTGCAGGGCTTCGTAGGCGCCGTGCGACAGGCCGGGGTACATCGTCCATGCCTGGTTGGCCGAATTCAGCATCTCGTACAGGCACTGGTTCAGCACGAAGGGCAGGCCCTGGCCGCCATAGGTGGGGTCGCAGCTCAGCGCCGCCCAGCCACCTTCGACGTACTTGGCATAGGCGTCCTTGAAGCCGGTGGGGGTCTTCACTTCGTGCGTGGTCTTGTTCAGCACGCAGCCTTCGGTGTCGCCGCTGATGTTGAGCGGGAAGGCGACTTCGGCAGCAAACTTGCCGGCCTCTTCGATCACGGCATTGATGGTGTCCACATCCACTTCGGCGTGGGGTGGCATCGCCTTGAATTCATCACTGACCTTGAGCACTTCGTGCATGACGAATTGCATGTCGCGCAGGGGCGGCGTATAGGTAGGCATGGGTTTACTCCTTGGATGTGGTGGTTTGGTTGGAAACTTTGCGGCGCGCCACTGTGGGTGCCTTGGCTGCCGCTGTCGGCGCGCTGTAGCGCGCCAGAATGTTGTGAAAGCCCACGACGGCCCGGTCGATGGAGCCCGGGGTCTGCAGGAACCGCGCCTCGTAGTGCAGCGCGAGGATCAGGCCGTGGATCTCGAAGAGCATCTGCTCTTCCTTGGTGTCGGCACGCAGCTCGCCCAGTTCCTTGCACTGCTCGATGGCGCGGCGCATGGCGGCATGCCAGGTCAGCACCGAACTGGCCAGCGCATCGCGCACGGGGCCGGTACGGTCATCGAACTCGACCGCGCCGCTGATGTAAATGCAGCCCGAGTCGATTTCGATGGAGGTGCGCTTCATCCAGTTGTCGAACAGCGCCGACAAACGCGCCACGCCACGGGGGGCGGACATGGCGGGGTAGAACACTTCCTGCTCGAAGCGGGTGTGGTATTCGCGGATGACGGAGATCTGCAGCTCTTCGCGGGAGCCAAAGTGGGCGAAAACGCCCGACTTGCTCATGCCGGTGACGTCTGCCAGCGCCCCGATGGACAGGCCTTCCAGCCCGATGTGCGTGGCCAAGCCCAGCGCGGCCTCGACGATGGCCGCCTTGGTCTGCTGGCCTTTTTGCAAGGCACGGCCGGTACCACTGCGAGCGCGCGGGATGCGGGTGACCTGGCGGGATTCGGGGATGGAGGACATGGGCACGAATAAAAACGAACGTTCGTTCTATTCTGCAGCAAATTCCCTGCAGCCCCCAAGCCCCCGGAAAAAATAGGGAGACCCATCCAAACCACCCGTTGCAGCCGCGCCACCCCCGCCGTGATGCGCCGCCTCAACAGCGCGGACCGCTACAACATCAGCGCAAGGCTGGCTTCCAGGTGCTCGGTGGGCAGGCGCCGAAACCCCGAGCGGGCGTAGCACTGCAGGCGCCCGACCACAAAGGCCGTCAACACGCTGGCCGCCACCTGGGCATCGACTGTGGGCGTGCTGGATGCGGCGGTGCTAGCACGCAGACACTGGCGCAGGGTGGATTCGATGCGGTCAAAGAACTGGTTCATGCGCTGCTGCAAGCGCTCGTGCTCGAACACCAGTGCGTCGCCCACCATGACCCGCACCATGCCCGGGTTGCGCTCGCCAAACTGCAGCACCAGCGCCACGATGCGCGCCGCCTGGCGAGCGCCCACGTCGGCAGGCTGTGTGGGGTCAGGCACGTCGCGCCCCGTGATCTGCTGCACCAGTGTGAACACCGACTGCTCGATGAAATCGATCAAGCCCTCGAACATTTGCGCCTTGCTGGCGAAATGGCGGTACAGCGCCGCCTCGCTGACCGACAGGCGCGCGGCCAGCGCGGCAGTGGTGATGCGCTCGGCCCCAGGCTGCTCCAGCATGGCGGCCAGGGCCTGTAGGATCTGGACGCGCCGTTCCCCGGGCTTGGGCCGCTTGCGTGCAGCCGCAACATCACCCGCGTCGGCGGTACTGGCAGGCTCGGGGAGGGGCGAGATTTCAGACATGCAGGACAGGGACTCCGGTGGGGCCCTGCTCCCGGTGCCCATGCCACGGGGCATGGTCGGATCACGGCAGGGCGTGGATCACGATGTCACATCTTGCTGCAGCCAGGAGGGGCCGGGCCGCCACCTGTTTGCACAAGTCAATCGTGTGTGGAAATGATTCTCGCACAGGCCCCTTGTCGGTCCGGACGGCCCGGGGACCTCGCACGACTACAGCGGAAACACCACCGTCACCAGCAGCCCGCACCCCTGGGGGCCCGTGCCCAGCGTCAGTGCGGCACGGTGTACCCGGGCAATCTCGTCCGCAATGGCCAGGCCCAGGCCCGTGCCCTCGCCTCCCGCGCCGGGCACGCGGTAGAACCGCTGCAACACGCGGGTACGCTCAGACTCCGGCACGCCAGGACCGTCGTCCTCCACCTCCACGTAGGGCCGGGGCGGGCCCGCGCGCCCCTGGCGCAGTCCGCAGCGGATGGTCACCACGCCCCCCGCAGGTGTGTATTTGATGGCGTTGTCCACCAGGTTGGACAGCAGCTCGCGCAGCAGCCAGCCATGGCCTGTCACATGCACCAGCTGGACATCGAGCCCGAGGTCCAGGCCCTTGCCGGTGGCTGCGTCCAAAAATGTTTCCAGCAGCGACTCGCACAGATCCTTGAGGTCCACCCGCTGCGGCGGCTGAGCGTCCAGGCTGCGGGCGTCCGCGCGAGACAACGCCAGCAGCTGGTGCGCCAGCTGAGAGGTGCGGCGCGTGGCGTTGCGCAGCTTCTCGATCTGATCCGCTCCCAAAACAATAGCGCCTTGTGCACGATCTTCATGCGCTAGCGGCATTTTCCGGTCGAAATCCGGGAAAGACGTGCGTGGCGGCGCTGCCGCCTTGGCCATCATGGCCCAGGCCTCCACCTGGGCCTGCAAGCCCGCCAGCGGCGTGCGCAACTGGTGCGCCGCGTCGGCCACAAATCGCCGCTGCCCTTCGGCCTGTGCGTTGACCAGCGCAAACAGGCGGTTGAGCGAGTGCACCAGGGGCCGCACCTCGTCGGGCGAGGCGGCCTCGTCGATGGGACTGAGATCGCGGGGAGAGCGGCGCTCCACCGCCTCCGCAAGCCCCACAAGGGGTTTGAAGGCCTGCCGCACCGCCCAATGGATCGCAAAACCCGCGGCAATCAGCAATACGAGGTTGGGCAACAACACCCTCAGGAGCAGTTGCTGCGCCCATTTCTGGCGAGGGTCCGATCCGTCGGCCAGGGCCACGACCAGTTCGCCCGCCCCCGTGCGCCCGCGTTGCGCCGCCACCCGGTACGTCACGCCGCCGAACTCCACGCTGTGGAACTCCGGGGCCTGTGTGGTGGGCACGGCGCCGTGTACCCAGCCCTCTCCGAGCAACAGGCGCCCCGAGGTATCGCGCACGCTATAGGCCGCAAAGCCCGCGTTCTGGCGCAAAAACTCTTCGATGGGCGGCGCCAGCAGCAGCAGCGGTGGGTCGTTGTCGTGGATGGGCGGCGCCAGCACCGAATCGGCCAGCGCGGGCAGCAGCCGCACCAGACGCTGGTCGTGCTGGCCAGCTGCCTCATCGGCCGACCGGTAGTCCAGCCAGACCCCTGCCAGCACCAGCACACACAGGGGCAGTACCAGCATCAGCAGTAGCCGGGTGCGCAAGTCCGATGTCATGGCCCGCAGGCCGGGCCGCCGGGAGGAGTTTTTCCAAAGCATGGCGAGGCGGCGAACTGGGCGTGGAAAATTCCTGCTCAGGTTGCCTGCAGTTCAAGCCGGTAGCCAAAGCCCCGTATGGACCGCAGCGCCACACCGTGGGGTTCCAGCTTGCCCCGCAGGCGCGAGACATACACCTCCACCGCGTTGGGGGTGATCTCCTTGTCCCACCCGGTCAGTGCCTGCAGCAGCTTGTCTTTGCTAGCAGGCTTGGGGGCGTTGATGAGCAGGTATTCGAGCACCGTCCACTCGCGCGGGCCCAGTTCGATGACCTGCTCTCCAGCCGGTGTGCGCATGCTGGCCCGGCGCCCGGCCGTGTCCAGCTCCAGCGGGCCAAAACTCAGCACGGCCGTGGTCGCGGCCTGTGAACGGCGCAACAGCGCACGCAGGCGCGCCAGCAGCTCGGGCAGCTCGAACGGCTTGACCATGTAGTCATCCGCCCCCAGATCCAGCCCCTGTACCCGGTCATGCAGCGCGTCACGCGCCGTCAGGATCAAAACTGGCATCGCGGGGCTTGCCATGTCTGGGCGGCGCAGGCGGCGTGTCAGCTCCAGGCCGTCCATGGCGGGCAGCCCGATGTCGATGATGGCTGCATCAAACGACTCGGCGCGCAGCACCTCTTCGGCCCGCTCGCCACTGCCCACCCAGTCCACCGCATAACCCGCATCGGTGAGCCCCAGCTTGATGCCGCTGGCCACCATCACATCGTCTTCGACCAACAGCAGACGCATGGAGACCTCACGCGGGGTCAGTGAGACCGGATCATGGTGCCGTAGGCCTGGTCAGTCAGGATCTCCAGCAGCATGGCATGGGGCACACGCCCGTCAATGATGTGCACCGCATTTACACCCGCCTTGGCGGCATCCAGCGCACCGGCAATCTTGGGCAGCATGCCGCCCGAGATGGTGCCGTCGGCAAACAGCTCGTCGATGCGGCGGGCTGTCAGGTCGGTCAACAGGTTGCCGGCCTTGTCGAGCACACCGGGGGTGTTGGTCAGCAGCATCAGTTTTTCAGCCTGCAACACCGTGGCCAGCTTGCTGGCCACCACATCCGCATTGATGTTGTAGCTTTCGTTGTTCTCGCCAAAGCCAATCGGGCTGATGACGGGAATGAACGCATCGTCTTGCAGCGCCTTCACCACGCTGGGGTCGATGGAAACGATGTCACCCACCTGGCCCACGTCGTGTTCGATGGTGGGATCCTTGCTGTCCACCATCTTGAGCTTTTGTGCGCGAATCATGCCGCCGTCACGGCCGGTCAAGCCCACGGCCTTGCCACCGGCCTGGTTGATCAGTCCCACGATGTCCTGCTGCACCTCGCCGGCCAGCACCCATTCGACCACTTCCATGGTCTCGGCATCGGTGACACGCATGCCCTGGATGAACTCGCCCTTCTTGCCCAGTCGGTTGAGCGCGGTTTCGATTTGCGGGCCGCCACCGTGCACCACCACCGGGTTCATGCCCACCAGCTTGAGCAGCACCACGTCCTCGGCAAAGTCGGCCTGCAGGGCCGGGTCCGTCATGGCGTTGCCGCCGTACTTGATCACCATGGTCTTGCCATGGAACTTGCGGATGTAAGGCAGCGCCTGGGCCAGGATTTCAGCCTTGTCGCGTGGGGCAATCGAAAGAAGGTCGGTCATGGGGGCGTGCCATCCGGAGAAAACTGTGAGGCGCAAATTGTGCCGCATTCGCCAGGCGCGCGAACACAAGAAGGCTTCAGTGGCGCAGCCAGTTCGGCACTTTGAACCGCACGATGGCCAGATACGCCATGACATAGCTGACCACAAAAAGCCCACAAAACGCCATGAGCAGGGGCGTGTTGTTCCAGAACAGCACTGCAGGCACCACCGTCAGAAGCGTAAAACCCCACAGATAGGGCGACGTACGGTTGTTGCGCATCAGCACCCGGCGGGACTCATCATCGTGAAACACCCCACGAACAATGCGGCGGTAGATGAGCTGGTGAAAATGCAGCGCATCGGCCACGCCCGGTGAAACGCCCCGCACCGCCTTGCGGTAAATGGAGAAAATCGTCTCCCACACCGGGTAGATCAGCAGGAGCATCGGGAACCAAGGCGATACGTCCGCATTGCGCTGCACCAGCGAGATGCTGGCCATGGCAATCACCACGCCCCACACATAGGCCCCCCCATCTCCGGCAAACAACATGCCGCGCGGATAGTTCCAGACCAAAAAACCGCCTGTGGCTGCAGCAGTGGATACCAGCAGCGCAGCCAGCGCCCGGTCACCCACCTGCAGCGCCACGTGCGCCAAAGCGAGGCACACGATCAAGGCAACCATTCCCGCCAGCCCGTTGTAGCCGTCGATGATATTGAAGGCATGGGGCAGGCCTGCGACTGCAAGCACTACTATGGCGATGCCAAGCCAGGGGGCAGCAACCAGGACAGCATCAAGCCAGGGCCAGCCCAGGCGTGGCAGATTGATACCCAAAAGCCATACCGCCAATGCGCCAGATGCCCCGGTCAAAGTGAGGCGGTAACGCACTGAAAGGCGCTGGGTAAGGTCTTCCGCAATGCCACCGATCACTGCCGGAAGCACGACCACCAGCCAGCCCGCCACCCAAAAGTCGAGCCGGAGAGAGCCTGGGTCGCCCCAATAGACGGACTGCAGTACGCCCAACGCCCACCCTACGGACGTACCCATCACCAACGCTGCGCCGCCCAATCGAGGAACATGTCCGAGGTGAAAGCGCTGGGGCATCGAATCGCTGTACACCGCCGCATGCTCCCGCCCCCATCTCACAATGAGCCCTGCAGCCAGCGCCGCAACCAAAAAGCCAACCACAGACAACCAAATC
The DNA here is from genome assembly GCF_059423685.1 of Acidovorax sp. GW460-11-11-14-LB4. NCBI lineage: Bacteria > Pseudomonadati > Pseudomonadota > Betaproteobacteria > Burkholderiales > Comamonadaceae > Acidovorax > Acidovorax sp. GW460-11-11-14-LB4. The sequence continues at coordinate 16,095 of NZ_JBWKYJ010000012.1, forward strand.
ATGGAGCGCCGATGGTACCGTTGTCGGCAGACGCCGAGGTTAGCAACTGTAGCGCTCGGGCATAGACCGGCGAATTCCACAATCGCCATAGACTTTGGATGTGCCAGCCCAAATGCTTCAGGCTACGCGAACTGGCACGCTGCCCGGCGTGAATGACTTGAACCGGCGCCTTGGCCAAATGCAGCCCACGTAACCGCAACCTCAGGCAAAGGTCCACATCTTCGCAGTACATGAAATAGCGCTCATCGAACCCGCCCAAGGAGCGCCAAACGGCAGAAGGCAAAACCATGCAGGCGGCATTTACCCAATCCACCCGTATCTCCTGGCGGCCCATAAGCCTGCGGCGCAAAAGCGCAACGGGAGAGGGAACTTCGCGCTCACTGCCCTGTACCCGCCCCTCTGGATCGATCTGAACAGGATACGCACAACCGATGTTCGGCGCACTGCACGCTGAAACCAGCACTTGGAAGGGATCCTCGTGGCCTACCAGCATCACGTCGGGGTTGAGAACGCACACAAACGCCTCAGTGACTGTGGCCAAAGCCCGATTGTGATTGGCGCCGAACCCGAGGGGTGCCTCATTGACTACACGCAACAATTCAAATGGCCAGCCCCCCGCCGGAGGAACGGGCTCCGGCTCTGGCAGGTTCTGCGTCAGCACCACGCGGGATATGGAGGCTGCCGAAACCCGGGCCAACTGCAGCAACAGAGCATGGACCATGTCGCCATGTCCGTGACTGACCACAGAGACCACCAAACCAGGCTGAAACAAAGGCTGAATGACTGACATCGACCGGTATTGTCCCCTGCGCAGCGTGCGAAGTCGCCGTATCTGGCCCGTCATAATCGCCGGATGACGAATTCTATTGACGATCTGCACGTGTATTTGCGCTCCATCGCAGACGGGGAGCGCACTTCGCTGTCGGTCCTGGCCGGCCTGATCAGGCGCGGCGCCTGCGTGCTGGATCTGGGGTGTGGCAGCGGAGCTCTTGGGCAATATCTCAAGGAAACCCGCGATTGCACGACGGATGGTGTTACCCTCAGTCAAGCAGAGGCTGCGCATGCCCAACCCCACTATCGACAGGTGGAGGTGGCCGACCTAGAGACAGCCGACTTGCTCAGCATGTTCGGTACCAAGCAATATGACTACATCGTTTGCGCCGATGTTCTGGAACACCTCAAGCGGCCAGAGTCTGTTTTGCAGATGTGCCGCGAACTCCTAACGCCAGAAGGCCGATTACTCATATCGGTGCCCAATGCCGCTTACAGCGGGCTTCTGGCTGAATTGCTGGAAGGGGAGTTCCGCTACCGAGAGGAAGGCCTGCTCGATCGCACCCACCTGCGATTCTTCACGCGCCGCTCGCTAGTGAGGTTTCTGTCCGAACAGCGCTGGGATCTGGACGCTGTCGATACCATCACTAGGCAATTGCCCGACTCGGAATTTCAGGTGGCCTTTGATCGCCTGCCACCCAATGTCGCCCGCTACCTGCTCGGCATTCCCGATGCCCTGACCTACCAGTTCATAGGCGTTGCACGGCCTGTGACCTATGTGCCGATCGCCGAACACGCTCCCGCTGACCTTGATGCTGCAAACGCACTCTTCACCGCACAGTTGTATATAGGGCGACATGATGGCTATGCGGAAAGTGACAAGCTCAGCGCCACCGGCGTCATTGGCTCCGAGCATCAAACCGTAAGCTTTCAAATACCCGCGGTTGGCGAGGCCATCACACGGCTCAGACTCGACCCAGCAGACCGAGCTGGTTTTTTGCACTTGTACGGCATCACCCTGCGCAACGAGCAAGGCGATGCACTTTGGCAGTGGTCGGCAGACACCTCCAGCCGCACCTTGCTGGCGTCCACCCCCCACAGCCAAATTGCCTGGCAAGCCCCTATGCCACCAGCGTCCGGCGCAAGCTTGCTACTTCTCACCGGCACTGACCCCTGGCTGGAGCTGCCCATCCCCGCCGAGGCTTTTACGTCTGCCAGCCTCTCGGGCGCGCGGCTGGACGTTGAACTGGGCTGGCCCATGTCTGCCGACTATCTGGCGCTGTCCAGTACGGTAAAACCGCTGGGAGACCGCATCGACCTACTGGAGAGCCGTGCACGTGATGCACAGAGCCGGATAGAGCAACAGCAGAACCAACTACAGGCGGTGAGTGGCAGAGCCAGCCTTCTAGAAGAATGCAATAAGGCACTTGCACAGCAACGCGCCACGTGGCAGCAGGAAGCTACTCGCCTGAACAAGGACTACCAAGCACTGGCCGACCACCTCAAGACCATAGAAAACTCCACCGTGTTCAGAGCCACCCGCCCCCTGGTCCACGCCAAGATGCACATTGATCGATTGCTGGGCCGCGTCCCGGCAACCGTGCAACCCGCAAAGCCTGCACCCGTGCCACTGGCGCCAAGCACTCATCCTGTAGACGTTATCGTGCCCGTATACCGAGGGCTGGCCGATACACAACTGTGTATCGATTCAGCCCTGGCAAGCCAATGCGAAACGCCTTGGCGCCTGATCGTCATCAACGACGCCAGCCCGGAACCAGAAGTCACCGAATGGCTGCGGGAACGTGCACAGCAAGACAGCCGCATCACGCTGCTGGAAAACCCGGAAAATCTGGGCTTTGTAGGAACGGTGAACCGAGGCATGTCGCTGAGCGACAGCCACGATGTATTGCTACTCAACAGCGATACTGAGGTCGCCAATGATTGGCTCGACCGTATTCGCCGCGCAGCCTACGGAGACCAGAAGGTAGGCTCGGTTACGCCGTTTTCCAACAACGCCACGATCTGCAGCTACCCTCGTTTTTGCAAGGACAACGCATTGCCGCCGGACTACGACACGGCACGGCTGGACGCACTGTGTGCGCAAACCAATCCGGGCGCCGTGGTGGACGTGCCCACCGGTGTAGGGTTTTGTATGTACATCCGCCGCGACTGCCTGCAGCAGGTGGGACTGTTTGACACAGAGAACTTCGGCAAGGGTTACGGCGAAGAAAACGACTTCTGCCAACGTGCGGCAAAGGCGGGCTGGCGCAATCTCCATCTGTTAGACACCTTTGTGCTGCACACCGGTGGCGTGAGCTTTGGCGACAGCAAAAGCCCGCGCGAGCGGGCCGCCATGGAAACCCTGCGACGCCTGCACCCCCGCTACGAGCGAGAGGTCATGGCATTTGTGCAGGCAGATCCGGCGCAACCCTATCGCCTCGCGCTGGATATGGCACGCATACAGCGGGCTCAACGCCCCGTCGTGCTGGCTGTGCTGCACGACAGGGCGGGCGGCACCCTTCGCCATGTGCGCGAACTCGCGCAACATTTGAGTGACCAAGCGACCTTCCTCACACTCACGCCCGCACCAGACCAGCGCGTACGCCTGGAACTGGCTGGCAAGGATGAAGGCTTTGAACTCTTGTTCCGGCTCTCCGACCAGTTCGCAGACCTCGTTCAGGTGCTCAGTATCTTGGGTGTGCGGCATATCCACTACCACCATATCCTTGGCCATGATCCGCTGGTTCTGGACCTGCCAGCACAGTTGGGGGTGGACTATGACTTCACCGCGCACGACTACTACAGCTATTGCGCTCACATCTCCCTGACGGGCAGCGACAACCGATTTGCTGGGGAACCCGCCCCTGGGCAATGCGCTTGTTGCTCCCCGCATGACCCCGCCCCCATGGGCAACGGCACGGTGGCGGACTGGCGACACCGCAACCGTCACTTTTTGACTAGCGCTCGCCTGGTTATCGCCCCCAGCGCAGACACTGCACGGCGCATCGCTGCATTTGCCCCCAGTGCGCGTGTGCGGGCCATTCCCCACACGGACATGGCCACGCCTGGCAGCAAGGGAACGCCACTGCCGCAGGCCAAAAATTTGCCCCCGGACGCACCACTCAAAGTGGTGGTCCTCGGCGCACTCAGTGCCATCAAGGGTGCTGACGTGCTTGAAGCGGCGGCCCAGGAAGCCGCCAGAACAGGTGCGCCTGTGGAGTTCCATCTGCTCGGCTATGGCTACCGCCACCTGCAAACCCAGCCACGCGCACGGCTTACCGTACATGGCGCCTACCAGGACGAGGACTTGCCGGGACTGCTGGCTTGGCTGCAACCCGACATAGTCTGGTTCCCCGCCCTCTGGCCTGAGACCTACAGCTATACGCTCAGCGCCGCTTTGCAGGCAGGCTTGCCGGTGGCCGTTCCGGACATCGGCGCATTTGCAGAACGCATTGTTGGCAGGCCTTGGAGCTGGGTATGTCCGTGGGACCAGGAAGGAAAGCAATGGGTCCGCTTTTTCACAGCTTTGCGTGCCGAGCATTTCGTGCCTGGCTTGCCGCCAGCACCCACGTTCGCCCAACCTGTACCTGATAGCAGCGCGCCCTGGACATACCAGCACGACTATTTGATGGGCATGTCGGCCAAAGCAGACGCGCAGCCACCATTGGCTGCCGCGTTGCTAGCCCAATACCTGGCACCCAGGGGCGCGTCAGCACGTTCTGAGGCGCTGAACGCACTCGCTTACCTGCGTTCGCTCCCTCTGCTGCGCACTGCAGCCCGCCGTATTCCTGCGCACTGGCAGCGTCGAATCAAGAATTGGCTGCAAAAGTAAATTACTTCAATCACCACCATGAACAGTATTTCCGACCCCAACCTTCCGCTCATCGAAGCCGCCCGCACGCTGATAGAGCAAGGCCAACTTGCTCAGGCTGCCGACGCGCTCAATCAAGCACGAGCCCAATTCCCCAACGACCCACGCGTATACATGATGGCAGGGGTCATGTCAGAAAAAGCTGGCAACGTGGCCGGAGCGTTTCAACTCATGCAAACCGGGCTGTCGCTCGCCCCCAACTGGGCTCCCGGAATTATTGTGCTGGCGCAGTTGCAGGCGAGACAGGGTCAGTATGAAGAAGCGAGCGAGAACGCCGCCACAGCGCTTCAACTTGACAGCGAGAGCCGCGTCGTGCTGGATGGTGCAATTGACGTCGCACAACTCACTGGTGACTTCGCCCTCGCCGTGCGCCGTATCCGGCAAGGCCTGGCCCGGCAACCCTCCGATGCCAAGTTGCGAATGATGCTCGCCTCCGCCCTGGGTCAGATGGAGCAGTATGACGAGGCCCTTGCTCTCTGGGACGGGCTCATTGCAGACTCGCCCGAGGATCGCGCAGCGCTCGAAGGGCGCATGCACATGCTCTTGATTGCAGGGCGTCTGGAAGAAGCTGCTCTCGCAACAGCCCATCTGCGAGCGCTCGACCCCACCAATCCCGTCTACGCCTACTACGAAGAGCGCGCACAAGGACAAACTCCAGCACACCAGCCCACCGAACTCAACCGGCAACTTTTCGACAACGCTGCACATTTTTTCGACGCCCAGCTGGTCCAGGGCTTGAACTACAGGTTGCCACAGCAGATTGCCAAGAAAATCATCGCTTTTTATCCGGACAGGAAGCTCAACCTGCTCGACTTAGGCTGCGGAACAGGACTGCTGGGGGCCCAACTGGGCAGACTACAAGGTCGCCTGGCGGGCGTGGATTTATCCCCAAAAATGCTTGATCAGGCACGCCGCTACAACCTGTACGACACATTGACCGTCGCTGACCTGCACGACGCACTCAGCGAGGCTGAAGCTACGTCCTACGATGTAGTCGTTGCACTGGATGTCTGCGTGTATGTGGGCGACTTGAGTAAAGTCATTCCCGCGGTGTGGCGCACCCTGGTGCCAGGTGGAAGACTGTTCTTCTCATGCGAAAGTGGGCCAGAGGATGGACCTGACCTCGTCCTGAATAGGTCTACTGAACGGTACGTCCACAAGCGCAGCCATGTCGAGAGCCTGTGCCGGGATGCCGGATTTGTGGTGGAAGTCGAAAACACCGTACTGCGTACCCAAAAGGGCCAGCCCGCACATGGCTTTGTAGTCATGGCACGCAAGCCCTCGTGAACGACTTGTCTTCCTAAGCACCCTTGCGCAACAGCAAAAAAATCTCATTGTTGCGCAGCACTGATTCACTGTATTGAACAAGTAATTGCTGCGGTGGCAGCAGGTCTACGCTGCGTCGCTCCTGTTGCTCCACCACGAAACCAGCCTGACGCACAAGATCCACCAGTTCATCCGCCGTCAAGCGGTTGAGCTGTTGGTACTCCTTGAATACGAAGCGTTTGTAGCCGTCTACGCCAAAGTCAGCAAACCCAAAGTCGACTTCCTCCGCGTTGATCGGCCCTTCGTGGGCTTCGATGGTGGACCACAGCACCTCTTCGGGCACCAGCAAATGGTGCCACGGCACTTCGTCATAGCGGCGCAGGTGCGAACCATAGGGTGAATGAAACAACGGTTCGATCTGCAAGAAAAACACCCCCCCCGGGCGTAAACAGGCGTGCAGATCCTGCAAGATCGGCAGCAACTGGTCGCGCTGCACATGTTCGAAAGTAGACCAGCTCATAATGCCATCGATACCCGAATGGCGATCCGACAGGCGCGCGCCCGGCGCGATGGTCTCAAACGTCAGCGCAGCCGGGATACGGCGCATGCCCAGTTGCTCGCTGGCAATGCGCGGCAGTTTGGTGTATTCCCTGCGAATATCGATGCCATGAATGGCGGTAGCGCCATGGCGCAGCACCAGAGACAAATCGGTAATGCCATCGCCGCAGCCAAAATTTAGCAGTCTTGCAGTGCGCATATCAAGCGCGCTGCCCATCCACTGGTGGACCACGTTGGCGGCGTAATCGAAATGCGCCCGAAACCACTCGTCACTGATGCGCTCTGCATCCCATGGAGCCATACCCCACAGCCGCTCCTGCAACTTTAACCACCAACTATTGTTCATTGCTTCTCCAGGGATAGCACTGTGATCCATCGCTTCCTACGTTCCCGCAGCAGCACCATGTTGCAAGCAGTCTGGGCTGCTTGGCCACACTGCCAACGCTCCACCCAAGTGCTCCTTTCACGGTTTGCGCAGCACGTAAGCGTCCTGGTGGTTCCAGAAATGAACTGGTGCCTTGTGCACCAGCCTGTCGGCCCCCACTGTTTCGGCAATGCGCGCCAGGACAAACGCCTCTGAGGTGAAAGTGGTGCCGTATTCCTGCTCGTCGATGGCGGTGGACTCGCTGGAAGCCGCAAAAAAATAGCCGTCCTCGTCCAGCGTCACATGATCAAAGTCGGCCGCCTTGATACCGTGGGTGCTGAACACCAGCAGCCCGCCAGGGGCAACCGCTTCGTACAACACCTTGAGCCAACGCGACCACGTCGCGCTTGGCAAATGGCTGAAGAGAGACAACACAAATACCAGGTCATAGCGGGCAGGCCATTGCACACTCTCAGGCACGCTGGTCGACAAGAAGCCATCAACACCAAACGTGCTACGAGAAAACTCCACCGCATTCGGCACTACATCCGACACCACGACCCGCGAAGAACCCAGCGCCTTGACCAAGTGCCGGGTAAACCGGCCATGGCCGCTGGCGAATTCCAACACACGGGGCGTCCTCAACAGTGGCTGGTCCACCGCCTCCAGCAGCAGCATCAGCTCCGACAACGTTCTCCAGCCGTCCGCGAGGTAGTCGCGCAGTGGGTTACGGCTTGAGTGGTGACTTCGAAAGAAGCCGAAAATGTCGTCTTGCTCAGAGATGGTGCAGTTCAGCCCCATGACGTTGTTGAAGGACCCGATCAGGTCATTCGCCTCTATGAGTGCGTGGGCGGCCAGCACCACATCGCGTTCATCGCGCGCACGCACCAGCACTTGCGCTGCAGCCTCCCTGTCGCCCCGTGCCAGCAGCTCACTCCCCTCTCGCAGCAGTTGTTGGCCAAGGGTGGATGTCGATGTTGGAAGAACTGTCATGGTGTTGGAATGCACGAGAAACCACAGATTATCGGGGAGCAGCTGGAAGATGCAGACTCGGGAGCGCAGGGCAGGTGCACATGCAAGCGCGACATCCTGCGCCTTGGTGCTTTGACAGCCCCGCTGTACGCAAATGAGTCAGCCGAGGATCTGCGGGAGGGTCTGCGGGCGTTAACCCCAGCGGTGGGGCAGCCGCACCAAACCAGGCAGCGGCTTGGGGAAAATGAAGCGGAAGTGCAAAAACTGAAACCACTGGTCATACACTGCCAGCCCCGTTTCGTCGAACAAAAAAGCACTGATCACATAGTCGCCGCTGTGTAGAGGGAGATCCGGGAAGGTCAGGACGGATTGCCAGGTGCCGTCGTCAAGTTGGACAGGCACTGCTCCATCTTCGTGCGTAGCAAGTGATGTGATGCCCACGCCCTTTGACTGCTCGATCATGAACCCGATATTCGGGCGCTCCATCCCCCGCCCTCGGGCACGGATGGTCACCACCAGATCATGGCCTTGGAGCACCGGCGGCTGGTCGCCCACCGCATCATTGAGGTGCGCCACATCCACCGACAGAATGCAGGCACTGCCGCCATCACTTGCCGCCTTTGGGGCGGTGAAATGCCGCGACTGGTCAGCCATTGAACCATCTGGAGGATGCCCTGCACCAGCACCTTCGGTCACAGCTGGCACGGGCCCACCAGGAGCGTCGCCCTCGGCCGCGGCTTCACGCGCTCGCGTGTGTACGTCGTACGCGGCAAGCACCGCCTCTGTATTGCCGAACTGCTCCACCCGCCCCCCCTTGAGCCAGAGTGCCCGGTCGCACAGATGGCGAATGTGGTAGGGGCTGTGTGAACAGAACAGGATGGTGCAGCCGCTGTTACGAAACGCCGTGATGCGCTCGACACACTTTTTCTGAAAATTCTGATCCCCTACGGCCAGCGCTTCGTCGATGATCAAAACGTCGGGCTGCACCGCAGTCACCAGGGCAAACGCCAAGCGCACGGTCATGCCCGACGAATAGGTTTTTACCGGCCGGTCCAGCGCCTCACCCAGTTCGCAGAAATCGATGATTTCAGGCTCCAGGCGCGCCATCTCATCATGATTGATACCGATCAGGCTGCCCGCGAAGTAAAGATTGTCGCGGCCGCTGAAGTCGGGGTGAAAGCCAGCGCCCAGCTCCAGAATGGCAGTCACCCTGCCTACGCGATCAATACGCCCATGGCTGGGCTGCAAAGTACCCGCCAACAGTTTGAGCAAAGTGCTTTTGCCTGCACCGTTGTCACCGATCACACCAATACATTCGCCACGCCGCAATTCAAACGACACATCGCTCAGTGCCCAGTGGCTGCGGTGGGTGGCTTTGCCCGTCAACAGCGCACGCAGCCTGGCCCGGGGGGTGGGATAAAGCTTGTATTCTTTAGCTACGCCAGCCACTGACAGCACGGTGTCAGGCACCACGCTCGGCGTATTGGGGGAGTTTTTGGCGCTCACAACCAGTCCACCAATTGGTCACGGCTGCGGGCCACCAGGGCGTTCAGCACCACTGACAGTGCACACACCCACACAAGTGTTGCGCACCATACGCTCCACTGGGGCCACAGACCTTGCAGCAGCACTTGCTGATATCCCATGACCAGACCCGTCATCGGGTTGAGCCATAGCACCCAGCGCCAGGCTTGGGGAAAGAGCTGAATGGGAAACAAAATGGGTGACAGATAAATGCCCACGGAGAGCAGAAAGCCCACCAGCTGCGCAACGTCTCGCAGCGCCGCAGCCAGTATGGCCAGTGCGTAACCCAGCACCATGCACAACAGCATTTGCAGCAGCAGCAAAGGCAGCAGAGCCAGGATGGCTGGCTTCAGCCCATGCGCAGGAATGTAAGCCACCGCTACCAGCAGCAGCAACGGGCCATAAATAGAGAAGCTGGCCAACACTGAGCGTGACGTAAACAGCACAGGTGGCAGAGGGTTCTTGTGCAGCAGGCTGCCAGCGTCGATCAAGCTCGTCATGCCGCGCTGTACGGCATCGCAAAACGCCATCCACGGCAAGGCGCCAACTACCAGATACGCGCCAACGGCCCTTGTAGGGGCCTGCTCGCCCAGGCGCATGCCAAACACCACATCAAACACCAGATAGTACGCAGCCACAGTGAGCAGTGGCTGCAGATAGGGCCAGACAATGCCCAGTGCCGTACCGGAGTGGCGTGAAGCCACCTCCCGGCGCGTGAGCACCCACACCAATGTGCGCGCACGCCACAGCGCGCGCGCTTCGCTCCAGAGAATATTCATCAGAAGAAGGTTGCAGGCGGACAGCCGCCCACCGTGGCTCGTCTGGCCTTGGCTTCAGGCGATCAGGCCTTGGGCAATTGGCCGCCCGCTACCCATATTACTTGGCTGGCACCGGGATGCTAGCTCCTTTGGCGTAGCCTGCCGCAAAGTCTTCAATGGCCTTGGCATTGGGCTCCACACCGTCTTGCAGCTTTTGTGCTGCCTTCACGCGAGCATCTTGCGTGACGCTGGCGCGCACTTCCTTGAGCAACTCATCTTTCACCTCGTCGAAGGAGCGATTGCTTGGCGGCTTGCGGTCTTCCAACTGGATGATGTGGTATCCAAACTGGGTTTCCACCACACCACTGAGGTCGCCTTTTTTCTTGAGATCAAAGACAGCTTCATCAAAGGCGGGCACCATCCGGCCCTTTGGGAACAAACCCAGATCGCCGCCACGAGCTGCACTGCCCTTGTCCGTGGAGTGCTCTTCTGCCAGCTTGGCGAAATCGCCACCCTTCTTGATGTCCGCAAGCAATTTTTCGGCTTTGGCACGCGATTCCGGGGTGACCCCTCCAATGAGAATGTGCCGCGCTTGTACCTGCTCGCCCACCTGGAAGCGTTCAGGCTTCGCACGGTAAATGCTGCGAGCCATTTCAAGGGCAGCAGCGTCGCTGGGGGCCGCCTGCTGATCAATGCGCGCCAGCATCATGTCAGACAGAACCTTGTCGCGCGCCAGTTGCAGCATGGCAACCACCTGCGGGTCCTTGTCCAGTCCTTCCTTCAAGGCCTGCTGGCCCAGCGCACGGCGCACATACATATTCATGGCCACTTGGCTCACGCTCTGCTTGTTGCCCAGCACCATAGGGCGCATTTCTGCGGGCATGCGCATCAGTGCATCTGCCTCCAGATCAACGCTGGTAATGGCAAATTTCCCGCCCTGAGTCAAGGGCACAGGGCCCGCTGCCTGGGCCATCGAACCACAGGCGAGCAAAGCAGCAGCCAAGGTAATACCGCGCAGCGGCGAGATGCAAGTTGTAGTCAGAAGCTTCATGGATAAAAAGGAGATATGAAATGAAAAAAAGGCGGGGAATCCCCCGCCTTTTTTGGATCGCGTTGCCGCGATTAAGTGCCCACGAATTACTTCGTGTAGCGGTGTGGCCAAGAGATACCGTAGGTACCCGACACGCCGACACCAGCTTGTGGGTTGGTCAGCTTGATGAAGGAGTTACCCAGCAGTGGCAGACCTTGAGCAGCGTTGGTCGTGTCGATCACGCCCCAGCCGTTCGTGTAGATGCCGGAAGTGATGGTGCTACGAGCAACCGAAGCGCCCAACACGGAGTTGCCCGTGTCAGAGAAGGCCAGCACGCTGACTTCGCCGCAGAAGGAGACGGAGCTAGCGGTACCAGGGGAGAACACTGGACCTGCAGTAGCAGAGGTTTCTTCACGGTCGAAGAACTTTTGACCATCGGCGAACACGCAGATGTTGCCGTTGGTGTCCACAGTGGTGTTGCCACCAGCCTTGTAGGTACCGCCACCCGTAGCGTAAACAGCACCATTCACTGCAGGATAGAACCACTCACCAGCTTGCGTGGCGGAAGCGTTCAAGTCAGTGAACAGACGGTACTTAGCGTTGGACGACGTTGGGCCAGTAGCGCCGCTCGTGCCAGTCACAGCTGCGTAGTTGGCAGCCACGTTGTAACGACGTGCGGGCATGGAGAACACCCAGTCAGTCTTCGCGGTGATCGATGCGTCCAGAGCGTACTGGTTGGTCACCGACTTCACAGCCAGGGCCGTCAGCAGGTTCGTCGCTTGTGCCAGCGTATTAGCAGAGGTAGCCGCACCGAAGAAAGGCGTAGACATGTCAGGCGCGTCGTAGTTCAGCATCGGCAGCGCAGCTGCAGCGACAACAGCACCCGTTGCATCAAACACGTTCGCAGAACGGAACAACGGATCAGCCGTCACGCCGTTTGCACCGTCAGCGCTGCCCGTAACCAGGCTGTTGCCCAGCTGTGCAAAGTGACGGAAGTTGCCCACGCCATTCGCACCACCAGCACCAACGGTGGCGGCGATAGCAGTTGCAGCACCCGAGAACACGGTGGTTTGGGGCACATTGATGATGTACCAGTCACCCATCAGACCGCCGGTGGGGCTGTCCAGGCCAGCAGCAGCCACTTGAGCTTCAGTGGTGTAGTCGGCGATAGCGGCAGCGTTCAGAGTCGAACGAGCAGTAGAGCCGGCAACAGAGCAAGGAGCCACGCCAGACACGTGCTTGGTAGCAGTGTACAGAGGGGAGCGGTTAGGACCAGCAGCATTCAGAGCACCGTTGGTGTCGAAAGACTTCAGAGCCGTGATGTCAGCCACGTTGAACACTTCCACGTAACCTTCGCGGGTCAGTGCAGTGCGCTGAGCTTCCGTCAGGTAGCCAGGCAGGCGGCTGGTGGAGTTGTTGAAGGACTGGGTGGTCAGTGCGGGCACCGTGCAGGTGTTGTCTGCGGTGGTGATTTGAGCCAGGCCATTGGCATCAGCCGTCACAGCAGCCGTCCACACGTCGCCAGGCGACAGGAAAACCTGGAAGTCCAGCAGGTCGTCAGAGTTGGAAGCGGAGCGGAAACGCACCTTGGCGACCTTACCGTTGGTTTGGTCGGTGTTGGTGATGTGCAGCACGGTCATGTTGCCGTTTTGCGCATTGAAGTAAGGCACCACCAGAGCGTGGCCCACACCACCAGCCGTCACTGCCAGAGCAGTTGCCGTTGGCTTGGCAATGATCTTGCCGGCGTAGGTAGCAGCAGTTTGGGCTGCATCGGTACCGACGACGACGTCAGCCGACGCAGCACCCGCGAAGCCCAGGCCACCAATCATGGCAGCAATGCTCAGGGCCATCACATTTTTTTTCATACAAGAACTCCAGTTAAAAAGTTGGTAAGCGCAACTACCACGATTGATTACGCTAGAGAATCGTAGCACAGCGCTCTTGGGAACTACACTTGATTACGCGGGCCTGCTGGTGTTTGTTGACCAAATACAACAGTCCCAAATAACCCAAACATCATCCCCTTGGCCTGCAAGGGAGCTGCCTCAATCGCTTACAGATCTTGGTAGCGCCACCACTGGCCGTCTTCCAACAGCCAAGTCTCACTCAGGTGGGTTGCAATGGTACCCAAATTCATGCCCGCCAGAGCAGGTGCGGCACTGATTTTGATGCGCACCGTGCATTTTTCTGGCTCGCAAGTGACATTGATGGGCTCTGCACCCTGCAAGGATGCGCCCTCACCGAACTGCGCGCGAAACTGCTCGGCAGTATGCAGCTTGCGGTAGGCGGGTGTGGACAGCGAATAGGCCTTGGCGTAATCGCCGGCAATGCGCGCCTTCCAGTATTCGGTGGCGCGCTTCTCCACCACCTTCTCTGGCGGAGCCGCCAAAGTAGCGCAACCAGCCAACGCCATGGCAGCCACTGTGGCCAGCGCGGGCATCCAGAGAGGTTGGCGCTGGCGAATCCACGAAAGAGTCTTCATCTTGATGGTTTCCTTCTATTAACAATCTACGTTTGATTGATTACTAACACTAACTACCACGCGAGTTACTGCGGGCTGACGGACTGCACGGCAGGAGCAGGGCGCGCCTTGGCGCCATCGCGCATTTCAATGATGTTCAGCCCTCGAAGGCGATCACGTAAGTCTTCGCTCACTTCGCGTATTTCGGGGTCGGTGCGGACCACCCGGGGGCTAAGTATCACCAACAACTCGGTGCGGCTTGCGCTGTTGTCGGTGTTGCTGAACAAGTTACCCAGTAGCGGCACATCCTTGAGCAAGGGCACGCCATTTTTCCGAGACGAGCGATTGTCTTTAATCAAACCGCCCAGAACAATGGTGTCGCCACTGCGCACTGCAACCTTACTGCTGATCTGCCGCTGCAGAAAAACAGGCTGGCTGTTAGCGCCTGTGGCTGATGAAAGATCGGTCATGCTCTGATCGATTTGCATGGTGACTAAGTTGCCCGCATTCACCGACGGCGTCACCGCTAGATTCACGCCCGTGTCCCGATACTGCACGGTGCTGGTCAAAGCGTTGCTATTGTTTATGTAGTCGGTAGTACTGCTAAGCACAGGCACCTGGTCCCCGACAGCCATCATTGCAGTGTGATTGTCCAACACCATCAGTGAGGGATTGGACACCACCTTCAACAAGTTCTGGCCCGCTAACGCGTTCAAAATAACTCGCACCTTGCTAGCCGAATTGATCAGAGAGTAGGTAAACCCGCTGCCGGCGGCCACATTGAGGCTGCCGCTGTTTGTGGAGTTGTTGGTACCCGTGGACAACTGCCCCACCCCGGTGTTGCCCCCCCCTGTCCCACCACTAAATGCCCATTGCAGGCCGTACTGCAGCGTATCGTTCAATGTTACTTCGACGATCGAGGCGTCAATGAGCACCTGGGTAGGCGGCTGGTCCAGCCGCTTCAGGGTGGATTCGATCTTCTGGAACTCAGCGCGTGTGCTCCACACCAGGATGGAGTTGTTGAGCTCGTCCGCCATGACGCGAACTCCGCCCACATTGGCTGCCACCATGCCCTGGGATGTGGTGTTTGCTGTTTGGCTATTGCGGTTCTGGAAGGAGTTGGTATTGCCAAAGGCGCTAGAGCCACTCATGGTCGAGCCGGTGCGGTTCGTCGTGGCGTAGCCGGTATTGCCGGAGTTGCCCCAGGCGCTATTGCCGAATGCAGAGCCTGTGCCGCCAAAGGGCGATTGCACTTGTGACGTACCCGCCGCCCCACCCAGACCCGGAGCTACGCCGCTGTTGGCTGTGGCCGTGTTGGTCTGGCTAGAGCCAAAGATGCCGGACAGCACACTGGCTAGGTGCTTGGCATTGCCATTCTGGACACGGTAGATGAACAATTGCGCTTCGGCACCGTTGTCGCTGGGTTGGTCGAGCTTTTCGATCCATCTGCGCGCCTCTTCCAGGTAAGCAGCGCGAGGTGTCACCACCAAGATGCTATTGAGCCGCTCCACCGGCATGACTCGCAGGGCTCCAAACAGCGGGTTGCCCTCGCCCAGCATAGCAGCCGCTGCGGACGCGCCCGAAGCCGCAGATGCTGCGCCTGCCGTGGTTGCCAGGGAGGAACCGCTGGGGGCGCCCGACGGCACCTGGGCCGCACCACTGACCAGCCGCAAGGCCGCCTCGACCTCCCTGATGGTGGCGTACTTCAGCGGAAAGAGCCCCACGGACATGCCTTTGAGCAGGTCCACATCAAACGTATTGACGAGATCCAGCCAACCCTCCGCCTGACTACGGGTGCCGGCAAGCACCAGCAGATTGCGCACATTGTCCACACGAACGATGGCGTCGGCGGGTGCCAGCGGCCGGAGAATAGTAGCCATCTCCCCCGCACCAATGAAGCGCAGCGGAACTACGATGGCTCCATACCCTGGAGGCAGGGGTGCGCCGCTACCGCCCGCGAACTGGCGTACGGCGCTACCGATGCTCTTGAGTGCATCGGCTTTGCCGACGTGGTACGTGCCCCGTACGTCCCGCACCATGGCAAGCCCATTGGCCTGCAATGCGCTTTCCAGCAAAAATACAGCCTGGTCTGGCTGGATGGGGGTGCGCGTGGACAGGGTGACAGTTCCGGCAAGCGGCGGGTGCAGCACGTAAGGAATTTTGAGGATGTCCCCCAAAATCGTTCGAGCCACCTCGGCAACGGGCGCTTCTTCAAAATTGAACGAGAGCGGAGCCCCTTCAATAGGTGAAACCGGCCGCGCGGGCGCCAACACCTGATCATTGCCCTGAATGTAACGGGGTTGCGCAGTGGTGGGCGACGGACTGGCAGAGGAAGGAGCAACCTCCGCACCGGGCGCGTCTGGCGCAGCGACCGCGCCTCGCGGAGCGGTAGGGGCCTGGGTGCGCGCAGCAGGCGACTGGGCAGCCTCTACAGAAGCGGGCTGCACATCCTGAGCTAGTGCCGCCTGAGCAGCCGCAAGGGCAATGGCGGTCAGTACAAATCGGGTGGAAGTCATAGAGTTACACAAGCCCTTGTGGGGTGAAGTTGGACACGGCGCGGGGCGAGCAGTTTGTGTTATTGCGGTGCGCTACCGCCAAAGACGGGCACCAGCGGGCGCCCGGTTGGACGCGCCGTCGGTTGCGGAACAGGCGTACCGTTGTTAGCGGCTGACGGCGGCAAATTCTGCGCCGCAGCCGGCCGAGGAGCGACCGGGGGGGCCGCGGTGCCCGCACTGGGGGGCAAACCGGTGTACGCGGTCAATGCTGCACGCGGCAGCTGGAGCACTCGACTCTGCCCGCCCTGCGTAAAGGTAACACTGCGGTCTTGAATGACCGAAAGCGCCCAGCCTTCGACCACCTCGCGCAACCTGACGCGCCTGTGTTTGCCCGCAATCTGGATGATGGCACCTCCATCGCCATCCCCCATAAAGAGCCCTGAGAGCTGCGCAGTGCTGAGATTGTCAGTTGGCGCTTTTTCCTCCGGCGGCGGGGGCGGAGGCGGAGGACGCCGCGTGGGCGAGAAGACAGGCCGATCCAGCATGGCAATGAACTGGGAGGTATCGGTCGGCACCGCACGCGGCAGCGCCGGCACCATTGATGGATAGTCCGCTGTCTGCGGGGCCGGCGCTTGCCAGCGAATGTTGCGCAGGTGCCCCGATGAATCAATCCAAAGCCTCGCCAACACCAATGCCAATGCGGCATTGACGAACAACAGAACATGCAGCGAGTATTTCTTCATGGCCGCTCTCTCAGCACGCTCAGAGTGAATTGCGCCGACAGGCGCGGAGGCAATTTGGGGTTGATGTTTGCCAGCCCTCCCAATACCTGTACATCCAATTCATTGATCACAATGACCGGCTGCTGAGCACCAAGCACTGCCAACGCGCTTTGCAAACCCAGCAATTCACCCTCTGCACGCAGGACGAGTGGAATACGGTCAAAACCTTTCTCTTCCTTCGGAGGGAGAACCTGGCTGGTAATGACCTGCAGCCCTGCGGATGAAAACAGGTCACGCACCTTTTGCTGAGCCTGGTTGCCTGTTTGGGTTCCGTCCAAAGCTGCAGGGTACACGTACTGCGCGCGCAACTCGGTTGCTCTTTGGCGTGCGGCTTCGAGTTCGCCCCGTTGCGATTCAAGCCCCAGCAGCCGCGCATACCGGGGTTCAATCTGCGCAAGACGCTCCTTACCCCAGGCGTGTTTGGTCCGCACATACACCGCTCCGCCAATGACAGGGAGCAGTACAACGGCCAGCAGCAGCACGACAAGTGCCGTTCGGCGTACTGCGAGCGTGTTCATGGAGCTCCTTTGCGCTCGGGTTTTGCCGAGGAAGACTTTGCAGGCACTTGGGGCGGACTTCCGCCAAACACAGGAACAAGAGCGCCCGGGGCGGCGGGCGGAGCGGTAGCCGTCGACGCACTTGCAGCCGCGCTTGGTGCGGAGGCAGGCTTAGCCACCGGGGTAGACGGAGCGTTCACAACTCCTGCAGGAGCTGCGGATGTAACGGTTGAAGCAGGCATTGATGCCGTCATGGCCGCAGGTTGAGGTACCAAGGCAACCCCAAACTCTTGCGGGTCAAGCGAAAACTCGATGACGAAGTTTTCCTTGGAGTTCGCGCCCGCAACACGCGTAGTGGGGGTAGGTGCACGAACATCGCGAATACCTGGTTGCTCGCCAAGGATCTGCATGAGTGCAGAGGCATTGGCAGTCAAGCCCGTGATCGTGACCTTCGGCCCCTTGAGCGTGAACCCCTGGAGAGCCGTGTCGTCGGGCAGCACTTTAGTAAGCCGATCAAGCACTCTCATCGGCTCCACACGGCCTGCAAGCAGCTCAGACAATACGTTGAGCTTTTCTACCGACTGCATGAGCACTTCGCGCTCCTTCACCAAAGCAGGCGTGCGGTGCACGACGTCGTCATAAGCACCCACAGCCTCGATAGCACGCGCCCGCAACTGCAAAGTAGGAGTTACAAAAATGGCCGCCATCAAGATCAGCGCAGAGGCCAAAAGACCGTAACGGGCCCATCGCCCTCGCGCGCCCGAAGCAAGCCGAGCTCCTTCGCCGTAACCATTGAAGACGATGGGAGCCCCTGCAGCCAGGTCTACCCAGACCTCTGGAGTCTTGCCCCCCAAGCGCTTAGTTTGCGCCTCAAGATACTGCGCAATCTGCTTACGGGACGCCAATGCGAGATCCAGAAAGTTCGCCCCACCCGCTGCACCAGGCCGGGTACGATAGCCCCACACAAGGTCCTGCTCAATGAAGGGACTGACCGTACGCACCTGAAGTGCGGCTGCACTTGCGGTGTCAACCTCTCCCATGGCAGGGATTGTCAAGGTGCGGCGCAACAGCAATTCATCGGGCAACTCCACTGCTACGAATGGAGCCTGGATGCCCTTGCCGCTCACGCCGCGACGCGAGCCCCCCCTCCACAGCGACTCACCACCATCTTGCTGGAGCAGAATCACAGAAGCATCCGGAGTAAGCCACGAAAACGGCGGTGAGCCCTGCATGTCCGACCACGCCTGTCGGACGCTACGCCCCAAGGCGCTCAGGTCAAGCCCCAGAAAACGGGCGTCGGTTTGAATGGTTGGCATTTAGTAGATGAATCGGGGGGCTTACGATTTACGGGGCTCAAGGCGCACAGCAGTCCGGAAGGTGTGCCAAGGCGCGCCATTAGGTGTGCGGGCATTGAGGTCAACGCTGCGCGAGACGCGCACGTACCCCCCATCGGCCAAGGGCACGCGAGCCTGGACTCGAACGCGGCGGGATACAGATGCATCCAGCAGACTACCATCTAATGCCGTGGTGTCGACGCCGATTTGGCCCGCATCTCGGGCCATTGCAATCTGCATAGCAGCAGCTGTGTTGCCGCCAGCCAGAACCGCAAGCACCTCGACGGGTGCCGCCAGTGGGTTCACACGCCCCGAACCCTGCAAGTCTGCGGTCAAAACGCCTTCCAGTTTAGCATAGAGGTCGTAGTCAACACCGGGTACTCGCAGTAGGTCCTCTTCTGCCTCAAAGCGCTGGGGGCCGCCTCTGGTGTCTCGGCGCATGCGCGTCTGGACTATGGCCTGGGCTGTTGCCTGCGCTGCTTCAGCAGGGAGCCCGCCGGCTACAGACAGGAGTCGCTCCAACAGCGGCAACCCCGCCATATTGATATCGATGAGCCCGTTCAGAGGCATCGCCTGTACCTGCATGGTGACGTTACGGTATGCAATCTCGGTCAAGGTAGCCTTCGTCAGAGGCTGATTGTTTGCAACGAGCGCCTGCAAGGCCATCTGAATGGCACCGTCACCCAGTGCTTGCGCCTCCACTTGCTGCCGAGCTTGCACAATGGCTCGGCTTTCTGTTCGTACGGTACGCATGGTCCCCGTCGCAATAATGCTCAAGGCCGCAACGATCCACAGCACCGCCAACAATGCCATGCCACGCTGGCTACGCACAGGCAGATTCACGCTATCTCGAGCCATGTTCAGGTACCTCCAAACACAGGCCCGCTCGTCCTAGGATCGCTACCCGGCAAAACCCTCAACGGCACGACAATTTCTGGCCAGGGACCAGAATTCGTCCGCACTGAAATCGAGACCCGATCAGGCAATCGGTCGGTTATCGTCCATGGGGCAGACCAATCAGGAGGCTCGACGGCGGCATCCTCGTACTGAAACGTCAGCCCCGTCACCCCGGCAAGAAGCGGCGTACTCTCTCCCGAGGCCCAATCAGGCAGCACAGCTGCACCCTCCCAAGGCATGTACTGCAACAATAGGATCCCGGCATCTGTTAACTCGAGTCGGAAGTGGTACCGGCCACCAGCTCCATAGCGGGCGGGCATGACGCCAACCCAACTCATGGACGACACCGAGCCACTGAAAAAATAAGGACTTGCACCATTAGCCACAGGGGTGCCGATCTTTTGGGCAGAAACTCGTCCTAATATCGAACGCAGAAAACCACTGACGGTGCGCAAATCATCCACGCGCTGCAGGCGAACATCCACCCGCTCCTCCGTTTGTGATGCCGTGCGCAAGGCAGACGCCATAGCCACCATCACGAGCGAAAGCAACGTCATGACGACCAAGAGCTCCACCAAAGTAAAGCCTCGCTCTTCGGATCGACGAGTTATAAAACTCTGTATCACGGGCGGACCTGTACTGGGGGCTTGCGCTCAGGACGCAAAGTGGTGAGATCAAAACTGCGCGGACGCCGGTCCTCTGACCAGGTAATTGAGATACTCACCTCATGCAGCGCCGGAATGTTGGGGCCCGACAGCCCAGTGGCATAAGGTACGGACTGGATCTGCCAAAGGTAACCGGCCGATTCGCCCGATTGTTGCCACCCGCCCTCGGGCACGGTATCGCGCAACGACAACAGTGATTGGGCAAGGACGACTGCACGCTGGTAGCGTTCTATGTCCCCAGCACTGCGAACACTGCCACCCATAACTCGGTAGAGCAAGCCCAGCGACATGGCCATGATGGCAAACGCGACCAACAATTCGAGCAACGTGAGACCACGTTGCCTCTTGAATGCCCTCATGGCAGCAATGCTTCCTGCGTGGCTCTTCCGGATAACCAGTCCACACGCAAGCGCGTTCCAGAGCCAGGAGAGCGCAGGATTTCTATGCTGCCGCCAGTGGCACCACCGGACGGAAGAAACCGGATAGACACCAGCCCCTGAGGGCCAATCTCGCGGTCTGCCACGACTGCACGCAACTGCAGCGGCTCAGGCAAAGCCTTGACTTCCATACCTTCGACGCCATAGCGGCGTCGAGCCAAGTCTGCCGTGAAGCGGACCTCGCGGCCCTCACTAACAGCCGTGGCGCGGGCCGAGCGCAACTGATTGAACATAGAGCGTACGGCATCACGGTACTGCGATGCCTCTCGCATGCGCTCATAGGCCACAGGCACCAACCCGATGAAGAGTGCCATGATGCCAAACACTACAAGCAACTCAACCAGCGTAAAGCCGCGTTCACGCCGCACGGTGAATCCAACCGAGGAAGATGCACTCAGGGCGTGTTGCGAATGTCGGCGTTCTCACCCTCACCGCCGGATGCCCCATCGGCCCCCAACGAGAGAATTTCTATGCCGCCATTCGGGCCAGGATTTGCGTATTTGTAAGGACGCCCCCAAGGATCGGAGGGAACCCCCCCCTTGAGGTAAGGGCCGGACCAACCATTGACAGAGCCAGGACGCTTGACCAGAGCATCCAAGCCTTCTTCAGTGGTTGGATAGCGCCCCACATCGAGCTTGAAAAGCTCCAGCGATTTGTCCAGATCGGCGATCTGCACGCCTGCTGTCTTGGACTTGGCCCCACCCAGTTGACCTAGAACACGGGGCCCCACCAAGCCTGCCAGCAGCGTCAGGATTGCCAGCACCACCAGCAACTCAATCAGCGTGAAGCCTCGCGAACGCCGGGCCGCAAACACGGTGCCGCGAGCGCGGCCAACACTTGTACTCACCATGAGAGAGGAATCCTTGGACAAACAAAAATTATATGGCGAGGTCATTGATGGACAGAATTCCGAGCAAGATGGAAACAATAATGGCCGCGATCAGCACGCCAAGCACCAGAATGAGCACTGGCTCGACGAGCGTCAACAGGCGTTTGATGCCAGTTTCGACCTCCCGGTTCAATATATTCGACAGTTCCAGCATCATGGGTCCAATGCGCCCCGTCTCCTCACCTACACGAATGAGGTTGATGGCCAACGGCGCAAAAATGCCAGTGGCCGTGATGGCCTGCACGACTTTCCCCCCCTCTTTGACGATAGGCGCCACTCGCCCAAGCGCTTGCTGAAGCACAGTGTTGCCCACGGTTTCTGTGGCGATGTGAAGCGCCGTTAGCATTGGTACGCCGTTACCGAGCAGCGTCCCAAGGGAACGAGAGAACAGAGTCAGTTGGTATTTGAGTGCAAGGGGCCCCATGAGTGGCAAGCGCAAAACCAACGTTTGCCACCAACGGCGACCTGCAGGTGACTTGAGCCAGCGTAGTGCCACTACCCCCACACCCGCAAACACGAGTCCCATCACCAGACCATACTGGGTAAACGCATGCCCCAACCCCATCACGAGACGCGTAGGCACCGGCAGCGCATCGCCCATATCAGTGAACAACTTCTCAAACTGCGGTACCACGAAACCAAGCATGGCGATCAGCGACAGTACAGCCACTCCCAGCAGGATGGCTGGATAAATAGTCGCCGAAATAACACTCTCCCTCAATGCGCGCTGACGTTCCATATGCTCAACCAGGCGATCGAGCACTGCAGACATCTGGCCACTGGCTTCGCCAGACCGGATCATGTTGATATAAAAATCGCCAAACAGGTCTCTGTGGGCCGCCAATGCACGACTGAGCGGCGTACCGCCTTTGACTGCGTCAAGAATGCCCTGCACCAGAGTGGCGACACTCGGCTTGTGGCTCATGTCGATGAGCACTCGCAAAGCGTTGTCGAGCGCCAATCCCGCGCGCAGCATGATGGCCAATTCAGATGTAAGAGCCAAAACATCTGGCGAAGTAACAGGCCCCCTGGCCTGGCGTCCCTTGGGGCGCGCAAAGCCTCCATAGGAATGGGCCTGACCGGAGGCATCAGACAGAGACGCCGCTGCACTGGCATCACCGATATGCAGTGGCGTCATGCCTTGATCGCGCAATTGCTTGAGCACCTGGGCAGGAGTGGACGCGGTCAGGCGCCCTTCTTCGACTTTGCCCGCACTGTTGGCGGCTCGCCATGCGAACTCAGGCATCAGACTGGTCCTGCGTCACCCGAGCCAACTCATCGAGTGTGGTGTAGCCTGCAGCAACCTTTCGCAGGCCATCCTCATACAGGCTGAGCATGCCACTTTGGGCTGCAATCGAGTTAAGTACATTGGCATCACGCCCTTCGATGATGGCTCGACGCATGGGTTCATCGATCAGGAGCAGCTCATGAATGCCCGTGCGCCCCCGGTAGCCCGATTGACGACACTGCTCACAGCCAACCGCCCTGTACACAAGTTTTCCAGGGGCGCAAAAGCGCGACAACCCGGTACTCTCGCGCACCTCAGCGCCCGGCTCGTACGCCTCTTTGCAATGCTCGCAAAGTGTGCGGACCAGGCGCTGGGCCAAAACACCGTTGACAGCGGAGGTGATTAAATAGGGCTCTACACCCATATCTTGCATACGAATCACCGCACCAGCGGCGGTGTTGGTGTGCAGCGTGGACAGCACCAAATGGCCCGTCAGGGCGGACTGCACGGCAATTTGCGCTGTTTCCCCGTCACGCATTTCACCGATCATGATGATGTCCGGATCCTGACGGAGTATGGAGCGCAGCGCATTTGCAAATGTCAAATTGATCTGCGAGTGGACCTGGATCTGGTTGATGCCTTCGAGCTGGTACTCCACCGGATCTTCGACGGTAATGATTTTCTGCTCACTGGCGTCAATTTTGGCCAAGGCTGCATACAGGGTGGTGGTCTTGCCTGAGCCGGTAGGGCCAGTGACCAGCAAAATGCCGTGTGGGCGAGCCAGCAAATGGTTGAAGCGCACCAACGTGTCTTTCTCGAAACCCATCTTTTCGAGTTCCAGCCGCACACTGGCCCGGTCAAGGACCCGCATAACCACACTTTCGCCGTGAACCGTCGGGACGGTAGACACGCGCAAATCCAGTTCACGGCCCTTCACACGTGTCTTGATACGGCCATCCTGCGGCAAACGGCGCTCGGCAATGTCGAGGTGCGCCAGGAGTTTAACGCGCGAATTGACAGCTGCAGACAGGCGTGGGGGTACCAGTTCACCGGGGTGGATCACACCGTCAACGCGATAGCGAACATGCAAACCATCATCGAATGGCTCCAAGTGAATATCAGAGGCACGCAAGTCAATCACGCGACCGATAATGGTATTGACCAAGCGGATGACAGGGGCCTCGCTGGCGAGATCCTTGAGATGCTCGACAAAGTCACCACCATCCAGTCCGTCGCCAAAGCCGTCGTCAGCATCCTCGGGTTCTTCAACCGGTTCGACAAGCGCTCTTTCAATATCGCTTTCGAGAGCGAGGTGAGGCCGAATCGCAAGGCCTGTAGCAAGGTGGAGCGCCTTGACCACAAACGCGTCTTGCGGCACAGACATGGCGACGTGCAAGACACCATCCTCCAGGCGCAGCGGATAAATGGCATGGGCCTGAAGAAACTCAGGCAGCAACCCTTCAACCTCCGGCATGAGGTCAGGAAAACCTTCCGCCTGCACCAATGAAACACCCAGCTGCACGGACAAGACGCCGGCCACATCACCATCGGAAACCAGTCCCAGCCTAACCAGCACACGTCCGAGCATGCCGCCCATTTCCTGCTGGGCAGATAGCGCGCGCTCCAGGTCACGCGACGAGAGTTTCCCGGCCTGAACGAGAAGTTCGCCAATCCGGGGGCGCGAGTCGATGACCTCGCCGGCCGGCTCGACCAAAAGTGTATTTGTCGTCATGAAAAATGTTGATATAGCCCCCCGACATGAGGCCAAAACGATGGGCGTGCAAGAGCCCCCATCCGACAGAGGCGTTGGCAGGAGTGTAGCTGCGGCCAAGTCCAGCACCCACCCCTGCAGAATGCGTTCCCGAGCCAGGATGGGCAGTGGAAGCACAGATCCGGCGCAAGCGCTACAAATTAGATAGCTTTGCACCATGAAACACTGACGCAAAGCCCACTTTCGCCCGACCGTTGCGCAATCAGTTAAGAAGTGCACAAGTGCCAGTGCTTTACATTCGTCGGCACTTGGTAATCCGATCCAGGCATGCAAATATGAGTCCTTTTAATCCAGCCAGTCGCACGACGGCGCTTTCCACCATCCTCGCTGCGTGCTGCGTGCTCGTTGCAGGCGCTGCAGGAGTACACCTGCTGTACAACCACACGAAAAACAACTTGCACAGCAAAGCGCCAATGCTGCTCGCACCCATGATTGGCGCCATCGATACGTGCATTGCTGCGCCTACAGACACCACCCAGGAGCCCCACACGGGGGATCTAGCACGCAGTTGCATGGGCCCACGAGGCTCAGCAGCGGCATTGGTGGAATCAACGCTTTCCACGCTGCGCCCCTCGTCCAGCGCACAGAACGCGTATCCACTGGGTTACACACTGCCAGTACCTTTGCTACAACTGTTTCGCAAGGACATCCATGGCGGTTGGGAAATTGATAGCCCCATGGTTGATCGCTTGGTGCGAACGATCCGTGATACCGACCGGCCTTTGATCCTGTACCTGTTTTCGACACACTTCTCTACAAACGCCTCACTGGAAAAGGCGCTGGCCCAGGATGCTGGCAACCTTGCGCAAACACGTGACGGCCCCCTCGTACAAAGCAGTTACTACGGTGCGCCTATCCATAACTGGACTTTTGCAACCCCTCACACGGAGCTGACCAAGCGCCGCGTTCAAGCTGCACGCGCAATGTTGGATGCGGTGTGTCGATTACCCGCACACGACATCGCCAAAATTCGTGGAGTCACTCTTCTAGGCGAACTGCATCACCTGTTTCCTGATTTTGAAAGTGGCATGGGATTCACCCCCCCCTACCGCGTTACCGATTACAGCCCGCAATCCATTGCTGCATTTCGTACATTCCTGCGCGACGAGTTTCAAAGCGTTGGAAAGCTCAACCGAGCGGTGGGGGCCGATTACGCCTCTTTTGACGAAGTAATACCTCCTTCCAAAGACATTCGCGTTGAACCACTGCAGCGATACACCGAGCACATCGATTCTTTTGCGCAAGGAACCCTGCCCATTTCCGGATGGGCCTATGTCTCGCGCACCGAAGGATCGGGACCGGCTTGGGTGCATGTGTTTCGCAACGGCGTGTTCGTGGGCAAAACGCCGGTGGACAAGGGGCGACAGGATGTACTGAAAGCAAAGCCAGAGTTTGGCAACGCCGACACCGGCTGGCGACTGGACATGGATTTCCGACGCCTGCCTGCCGGCATACATCGCATCGACGTATTCCTGGAAGAGACCCCGGGACGCCTCACACCTCTCGGCACGCGGCGCATTGCCATCATGGACAGGGCGCAAACACCTCCCAAGCAGCTACCTCAACAACCACTTCCACCCAGTACGACCGCCATACCGTCACCCCCTGCGAGCATCGACATGCCTGTTGATGAATCCTCTTACTACTACAACCCCTTGGTACCGTTGTGGCACCAGTTCAGAGGACAGCAGGTGGTGGACTACCTTCGGTTCTTTAACGATGTAGTTCGTGAGTCATGTCTTAGTAACGTACCTCACTACACACACCAGATCGTTCCTTTCGCGAATCCTAGTTGGGATGCTCACAAGTTCGCCATTGATGCGTCGCTGCGCGAGCAACAAGGAATACGCCTCGGGGTAAGCCTGTACGGAGATGCGAGTTACGGGCAGGCGTTTGGACAGTGGTACAAGGCCACGGGACACCGGGGTTACGCAGTCACAGAATTTCACCCACTCAAGGCCATGAATACGCCGATGCTTCAGCGCACACTGGACCAGCATGCTGCCAGGGGGGCTGAATTCTTGTCTTTTTTCATGGAGCCCCGCTGGGAGGGCAAGCTTGTGGCACGAGGCCACAACATCTTTTCGTTCGACCCAGACAACCCCCAGTTCGGATCTGACGCACTCTACGAGTCAATGCGGCAAGCACTGAGCCAAGGTACTACCAATCCACCGCGCCAATAGAGATTTGGTACCCAGCGTCAGGGGAATACCTCGGCATGAGACAGCTTGACCCCTTGAGCGTCTTTGACGGACAGGCGCGGCTCTGCGGTCAACCGCCAATCGATGGCCAGAACTGGATCGTTCCAGGCTATGCACCTCTCGTGTGCAGGCGCATAGTAGTCCGTGGTCTTGTACAGAAATTCGGCCGTTTCGCTGAGCACGACAAAACCGTGTGCAAATCCTGGAGGGACCCACAGCTGATGATGATTGTCCGCACTGAGTTCAGCTCCCACCCATTGACCGAAGGTGGGTGAACTGCGGCGGATATCAACAGCCACATCAAAGACCGAACCGCTGACTACACGGACCAACTTCCCTTGAGGCTGCTGGATCTGGTAGTGCAACCCCCGCAGCACCCCTTGGGCGCTGCGGCTGTGGTTGTCTTGGACGAACTGGTGGGATGTACCTGTCGCCTCGTTGAAAACCCGTTGATTGAAGCTCTCATAGAAGAACCCCCTCGCGTCTCCAAATACCTGGGGCTCTATCAGTACAACATCAGGAATAGCCAACCGTGTAGCTTGCATGAACAGCGCCTATCAATAAATCTTGTCTTTGAGCAGGCGCATCAAGTACTGACCATACCCACTTTTGACCAGCGGCTGAGATAGCCGCTCTAACTGCGCACTATCAATCCATTGTGAACGCCAGGCGATTTCTTCGGGGCACGCAATCTTCAGCCCCTGGCGGTGTTCCAGCGTGGCGATGAACTGGCCCGCCTCCAGGAGACTTTCATGCGTACCTGTATCGAGCCACGCATAACCCCGCCCCATGATCTCTACGCTCAACTGCCCTTGCTCCAGATACAGACGGTTCAAATCAGTGATCTCCAGCTCTCCACGCGGCGAGGGCTGAAGTTTCTTGGCCATCTCAACCACCTGGTCGTCGTAAAAGTACAGGCCTGTGACCGCATAGCTGCTCTTGGGTTGTGCTGGTTTTTCCTCCAGAGAAAGCACTTTGCCCCGGGAATCGAACTCAGCCACGCCATAGCGCTCAGGGTCCTGCACATGGTAGGCAAAAACACTGGCCCCCACTTCTCGCTGCCGGGCGTTGTTCAGCAGCTCGTGGAAGTCGTGCCCGTAGAAGATGTTGTCACCGAGCACCAGCGCACTAGGAGCTCCACTCAAAAAGGCTTCGCCGATCAGGAAAGCCTGCGCCAGGCCGTCTGGACTTGGCTGCACTGCGTACTGCAAGTTCAATCCCCACTGGCTGCCGTCACCCAACAGTTGCTCAAAACGGGGCGTGTCTTGCGGTGTACTGATGATGAGGATGTCCCGAATGCCCGCGAGCATGAGCGTGCTCAGGGGGTAGTAGATCATCGGCTTGTCGTACACCGGCAGGAGCTGCTTGCTGATAGCCAGGGTGGCCGGATGCAGCCGAGTGCCGGAGCCTCCAGCCAGGATGATGCCTTTGCGTCGCGTCATGTAGATAGTACCGATCAGAGAACTTCAGCCAGCATGCGCGCCACGCCCGCTTGCCAGTGCGGCATCTGCAGGCCGAAGGTGGTCTGCAGCTTGCCGGTATGAAGGCGCGAGTTGTGCGGGCGCACGGCAGGA
The DNA here is from genome assembly GCF_059423685.1 of Acidovorax sp. GW460-11-11-14-LB4. Lineage (NCBI taxonomy): Bacteria > Pseudomonadati > Pseudomonadota > Betaproteobacteria > Burkholderiales > Comamonadaceae > Acidovorax > Acidovorax sp. GW460-11-11-14-LB4. The sequence goes on from NZ_JBWKYJ010000012.1 coordinate 44,440, forward strand.
GTGGGGAATGCGCTCGTCGGGACGGGCGCAACTTCATTTGCTTCTATTTTGATAGCAGGCTGCGCTTGCTGCGCCTTCGCAATCACGAATTTTGCGTACTCGTTCCAGTTTGTTTCACCGGCTGCGACACAGTGGTACAGGCCTGCGTCCTGCGGGCGTTGCTGCAGGTGACGCAGCGCATGCGCCGTCACGTCGGCCAGCAGGTCCGCCCCCGTGGGCGCGCCCCACTGGTCGTCGATCACGGTCAGGCGATCGCGCTCCTGCGCCAGGCGCAGCATGGTCTTGGCGAAGTTGCCGCCGCGCGCCGCATAGACCCAGCTGGTGCGCAGAATGAGGTGCTTGGGGCACGCCTGCACGATGAGCTGCTCGCCCTCGAGCTTGGTGCGGCCGTACACGCTCAAGGGAGCAGGCGTGTCGGTCTCGACCCAGGGGCGGCTGCCGCTGCCGTCAAAGACGTAGTCGGTGCTGTAGTGCACCAGCCATGCGCCGAGCTTCGCCGCCTCCAGCGCGATGGCGCCGGGAGTGGTGGCATTCAGCGTGCGAGCGAAATCGGCCTCGCTCTCGGCCCTGTCCACGGCAGTGTGGGCTGCGGCATTGACAATGACGTCGGGGCGCAGGGTGCGCACCGTCTCAGCCACACCCGCAGTGTTGGCAAAGTCGCCACAGTGTTCCGTGCTGTCGTGGTCCAGCGCCGTGATCGCGCCCAGCACCGACAGGCTGCGCTGCAGCTCCCAGCCGACCTGACCGCCCTTGCCAAAAAGCAAAATGTTCATGCAGCAACGTCCGTGACGACTGCAGTGGCGGCCTCCTGCGCATACTGGGTCTGCACCCAGGCGCGGTAAGCCCCCGTCTGCACGCTGGCCACCCAGTCAGCATGGTCCAGATACCACTGCACAGTCTTGCGAATGCCGGTATCGAAGGTCTCGGCGGGCTTCCAGCCCAGATCCCGCTCGATCTTGCGCGCATCGATGGCATAGCGGCGGTCATGACCAGGACGGTCCTTCACGTAGGTGATCTGGGTGCGGTAGCTCTGGCCGTCAGCGCGGGGGCGCAGCTCGTCGAGCAGCGCACACACCATGTTCACGATCTCGATGTTGGGCTTCTCGTTCCAGCCGCCCACGTTATAGGTCTCGCCGGGCGTACCGGCTTCCAGCACGCGGCGGATAGCGCTGCAGTGGTCTTTCACATAGAGCCAGTCGCGCACCTGCATGCCGTCGCCATACACCGGCAGGTTCTTGCCGGCCAGCGCGTTGACGATCATTAGCGGGATCAGCTTCTCAGGGAAGTGGTACGGCCCGTAGTTGTTGCTGCAGTTAGTGGTGAGGACCGGCAGGCCGTAGGTGTGGTGCCATGCGCGCACCAGATGGTCGCTTGCGGCTTTGCTGGCGCTGTAGGGACTGTTGGGCTCGAAGCCACGTGTCTCGGTGAAGGCCGGGTCAGTGGGTGCGAGCGAGCCGTACACCTCGTCGGTGGATACGTGCAGCAACCGGAAGGCGGCACGTTCGCCCTCGGGTAGCGCAGTCCAGTAAGCGCGCACGGCTTCGAGCAGTCGGAATGAGCCGACGATGTTGGTCTGGATGAAATCCTCGGGGCCGTGGATGGAACGGTCCACATGGGATTCGGCGGCGAAGTTCACCACCGCGCGCGGCTTGTTCTCAGCCATCAGTCGGGCGACCAATGCAGAGTCACCAATGTCCCCTTGCACAAAGATATGGCGCGCATCACCTTGCACACTTTCCAAATTGTGCAGATTGCCCGCATAAGTGAGCTTGTCGAGGTTAACAACAGGCTCACTGGAGGCAGCGAGCCAGTCAAGGACAAAGTTGGCGCCGATGAAACCCGCGCCGCCAGTTACCAGAATCATAGGGAGGCTGTGTGTGATGCCCGTTGGGCAAAGCCTGTGATTATCCCTGCCCGCCTGACCTCTGGGTAACAGATTTCTACACGGGCCCCTTGGAGGAAGGCGGCGCAGCTTCAGAAGTGGATGCCACGCATCATTTGCTGCAGCGCTACCGCCTCGGCGGACAACTGAGGCTTAGCATCCTTGGCGCCCTTGGCGGCGGTGGAATCCGGGAACATCCGGAAGCTCGTGTTCATGGTGATCTGCGCCACGCGCGGCACCAGCGCGTGCAGCAGTTGGCCAGTGATGCCCAGGCGCGTGGCGATGCGCACCGGCTTGAAGATGCAGGCTTGGGCGATCATGTCTGCGGCCTCTTCAGGACTCAGCGTAGGTACGTTGTTGTAGATCTTGGTGGGCGCGATCATGGGCGTGCGCACCAGGGGCATGTTGATGGTGGTGAAGGTGATGCCCTGGTCCGCGAACTCGCTGGAGGCACAACGCGTCCAGGCATCCAGTGCTGCCTTGCTGGCCACATAGGCCGAAAAGCGGGGCGCATTGGTCAGCACGCCGATGGAGCTGATGTTGACCACATGGCCCTTGCGCTTAGCCACCATGCCGGGCAGAAAGCCCATGGTCACGCGCAGGCAGCCGAAATAGTTGAGCTGCATGGTGCGCTCGTAGTCGTGGAAGCGGTCGTAGCTCGACTCGATGGCGCGGCGGATGGAGCGGCCCGCGTTGTTGATGAGGAAGTCCACACCGCCGTGGTTGTCGATGAGCAACTGCACAAAACGGTCGCAGTCGGTCATGTCGGCAATGTCCGCCGAGTAAGCGATGAATTGGTAGCCCTTGGCCTTGGCCTCCGAGCACGCCTCGTCGAGCTTGTCCTGGTCACGCCCGCAGATGATGGTGGTCGCACCCGCCTCAGCAAACTTGTGCGCTGCCGCCAGCCCAATGCCGGACGATCCGCCGGTGATCAGCACCACCTTGCCAGCCACCGTGCCCTTGAGCGTGCGGTCAATGAACAGCTCGGGGTCCAGGTTGCGCTCCCAGTAGTCCCACAGCCGCCAGGCGTAGTCCTTCAGATTGGGGCAGGTGACGCCGGAGCCCTTGAGCGCGGCCAACGTTTCGCGGCAATCAAAGCGCGTGGGGTAGTTCACGAAGGTGAGCATGTCCTCGGGCAGGCCCAGGTCCTTCATCACCGCGTTGCGCACCCGGCGCACGGGCGCCAGTGCCATCAGGCTCTTCTTCACGCTCTTGGGAATGAAGCCCAGCAGCGCGGCGTTGACGAACAGGTTCATGCGCGGCGCATGGGCTGCGCGGCTGAAGATGTCGAGCACATCGCCCACGCGGTAGCCCACTGGGTCCACCAGGTGGTAGCACTTCTTGGTGATGTCCTTCTGGTGGCTGATGACGTTGAGGGCATTGACCACGAAGTCCACCGGCACGATGTTCACGCGCCCCCCTTCCAAGCCAACGGTGGGCATCCAGGGCGGCAGCAACTGGCGCAGGCGCTGGATGAGCTTGAAGAAGTAGTAGGGGCCGTCGATCTTGTCCATCTCGCCGGTCTGGCTGTCGCCCACCACCATGGCCGGGCGGTACACCGTCCAGGGCACCTTGCAGTCCTGGCGCACGATCTTTTCGCTCTCGTGTTTGGTCTGGAAGTACGGGTGGTCCAGGCCCTCGGCTTCCTCGAACATGTCTTCGCGGAACACGCCTTCGTACAGCCCGGCAGCCGCGATGGAGGAGACATGGTGGAAATGCCCGGCATCAATCGCCTTGGCCAGGTCCACCGTGTTGCGCGTTCCCTCGATGTTCACGGCCACCTGGGTTTCTTCGTCAGCAGAGAGGTCGTACACCGCCGCCAGGTGGTAGAAATGGTCGATCTGGCCTTTGAGCTTCTTCACGTCGTCTGCCGCCACGCCCAGCTTCTTCGCGGTGAGATCGCCAAACACAGGGATCGCACGCGTGGGCCCGACACCCCAGAAGCTGCGCAGGTCGGCCACCTTGTCCGCACTTTCCTTGCGGATCAGGAAATGCACCACCGCCCCCTTGCGCTCCAGCAGCTTCTTGACCAGCCGCTTGCCAATGAACCCCGTTGCCCCCGTCACGAAATACTGCATGGATAACTCCTCTGAGATAGCTTCATTCTTGCCCAAGGCCTGCACACCCCGATTCAGCAGAAACCCGCGCCGATGCTAGGTGCCCAGCCGGCAGGCTGGGCTAGATGGCACGCTCTACATTTTTAGGAGCGCGCGCCTACACCTTGCGCACCGTGCGGCGTACAGTGCGGCCATGCGTCGAAGGCAAAATCGCCCCGGCAACCCCAACCAACCGCACCATGGAGGCCTTATGGTCAAGAAACTGCAGAAACTCAGCGCTGACAAGAAGAAGAGCAACGCCCAACTGTCCAGCACCGTCAAGGACTCCGCCCAGCAGATCTGGCTGGCCGGTCTGGGTGCCTTCTCCAAGGCGCAGGAAGAAGGTGGCAAGGTGTTTGAAGCCCTGGTCAAGGAAGGCCTGACCATCCAGCGCAAGACCCAGGCCGTGGCCGAAGAAAAGATCACCGAAGCTACCAGCCGCGTGACCACCATGGCCAGCGACATCGGCTCCAAGGCCCAGGGCCAGTGGGACAAGCTCGAAAACATCTTTGAAGACCGCGTGGCCAAGGCCCTCGCCAAGCTGGGCGTGCCCTCGGCCCGCGACCTGGAAGCCCTGAGCGCCCGTGTGGACGCCCTGGCCAAGGGCAGCAAGGCTGCACCCGCCAAAGCTGCTGCCAAGCCAGCCGCCAAACCCGCAGCCAAGGCTCCCGCCAAGAAGGCAGTGGCAAAGAAGGCGGCTCCTGCAAAGGCAGCTGCCAAGCCCGCTACCAAGGCCCCCACCAAGAAGGCGGCTGCAAAGAAGACCGCGACACGTGCCGCTGCCGACGCAGCCACCAGCACGCCATCGGCCAGCTGATCACGGCTTGCCACCGGCAAGCACCCAGCCCGCTCCAAGCGGTCCACGCGCCAAGGCGTTTGGACCGCTTTTCTTTTTTTGGTGAAACCCATGAAGTGCGCTACAAGCAGCCTAGGTACTGCATACACACCCCGCGTTCATGTCGCACTGCAGCATGACCGTGTGGGTTAGAGTAGCCATCAGAGACAACGCAACAACGACGCCAAACGACGCGAAGGGGCCCACACACATGGTGAAGAAAGCGCCACGCCGCACCGCAGAACGCATTCTGGAAGTGACGCTGGACCTGTTCAACCGGTTCGGTGAACCCAACGTCTCCACCACCCTGATCTCGGCCGAGTTGCGCATCAGCCCTGGCAATCTCTACTACCACTACCCCGCCAAGGACGAGCTGATCAACGCGCTGTTTGATCGCTACGAAGGCTCGCTCACCGAGCTGCTGGCCGCAGCAGATGGTGTGCGCAATGTGGAGGACGCCTGGTTCTTCATGCACTCGCTGTTCGAGCTGATCTGGCAGTACCGCTTTCTGTACCGCGATCTCAACGACCTGCTGTCCAAGAACCGGCGCCTGGAGACGCACTTCCAGGCCATCCTTAAGAACAAGACCCGCGCCGTGCGCGCCATGCTCGATGGCATGGGACGCGCAGACGCGCTGCACATCGACGCGCGCGAGCTGGAGGCCACCGCCACCAGCATGGTCGTTGTGCTCACCTACTGGCTCAGTTTTGAATACGTGCGCGACCCGCGCCGCGCGCTGGAGCCTGAAAGCGCCCAGGCCGCGCTGCTGCGCGGAGCCCACCATGTGCTGAACCTGCTCATGCCCTACCTCGAAAGCGGCCAGCGGGCCCACCTGCTGGAGCTGGTCGGCGCCTACGCCGCAGTGCCTGGCTGATACAGAGACGGCCCACCACAGACACCCAACCACAAGAACTTCCGGAGACACACACCATGGCCAAATGGACCCCCTTCCCCCACGCCGGCGACTACCAGTTCGACGCTGCGAGCGTCAAGAAGCAATGGGCACGACTGCATGGCGGTGATGCCGAACCCTGCCCCAAGGACGCAGCCGTGCTGGAAGCGTGGGCGCTGTTCCACAACGGCGACTTTGAGAAAGCGGCGGCTGCAGGCCTGGCGTCCGGTGGCGCGGGCATTACTGCGGCCAACAAGGCCACCTCCATCTACGCCAACTACCTGGAGCCCAAGGAAAAGACGCGGCTGGACCTGTTCATGCAGGTGGCCGAAAGGGCCGAGGCCCAGGCGGCCGCAGAACCGAACAACGCCAACGCCTGGTACTGGCATGCGTATGCGCTGGGCCGCTACAGCCAGGGCATCAGCGTGGCCAAGGCGCTGGCGCAGGGCCTGGGCGGCAAGGTGAAGGAGTCGCTGGAAAAGGCCATCGCCCTGTCGCCCAAACACGCCGATGCGCGCATTGCGCTGGGTGCCTTCCATGCGGAGGTGATCGACAAGGTGGGTTCGCTGATTGGCGGCATGACCTATGGCGCCAAGAAGGACACGGGCCTCAAGCTGTTCCAGGAGGCCCTCAAGCTCAACCCGGGATCGGCCATCGCCATGATTGAGTACGCCAATGCCCTCGTCATGCTGGAAGGCGACAAGAAGATGAAGGAAGCCACTGCGCTCTACGAAAAGGCCGCCACCGCGGAACCCATGGATGCCATGGAGCGGCTGGATGTGGAGATGGCACGGGCGGAACTGGAAGAAGAGTAAGAGGCATCCCCCTGAGCGGCTTTGCCGCTTCCCCCTTCTCTCGACTGGCTACGCCATTCGGGAAGGGGGACGACACCCTCGCTGCGGGACGGCCCTTGCTCGGTGTCTCTGGCTTGCGCAGCGCCAGTTTTACACAGAGGTTTGCAGTAGATTGCCGTGTCGCGCTGCTATGGATGCGGAGCTCAAAAGCCCTCAGCCCCCAAACCGCTGCGCGGCAATCTCCAGAAGTCCGTCAAAAATCAGGTTGTCCACCAGTTCAAACGGCCGCGTCATGCTGGGCGCCATCTTCCAGCCGGCGCCGCCGGTCATGATGCAGGCAGGCTCCTGGCCGCAGTGCTGCAACAGGTGCTGGTACATGCGCTCCACGGCCCCCGCGATGGCGTAGGTGCCTCCACTGGTCAGCGCATCGCTGGTGTTGGTAGGGAACGGGCGCACTTCGCCCGTAGGCACGTGCAGGCCGGCGGTGCCGGATTCAAGCGCGCGCAGCATGATGCCGTGGCCGGGCAGGATCAGGCCGCCCATGAAGCGGCCCTCGGTGTCGATGCACTCCACCGTCACGGCCGTGCCCACCATCACCACCACCAGCGGCCGTGCGGGGCCACTTGCCAGCACATGGTGGCGTGCGCCGATCATGGCCACCCACCGGTCCGAGCCCAGGCGCGAGGGGTGGTCGTAGCCGTTGGTCAACCCCGCCTCTTGCGCCGATGACACCACCCACGAGGGGGTGACGTCCCAGATTTCCATCTGTTCCTGTACGCGGCGTTTGACGGCATCTCCCGCCACCACACAGCCCAGCATGCGTGTCGGATGGGGCAGCGAGGCCCAGCTGCCTTCGGCCAGGCGGTCGATGTGGTCGAGAAACTCGGCGCCATGCGCAATGAGCGCAGCCCCGGGGCGGGGAGCGTCGTACAACGCCCATTTGAGACGGGTGTTACCGACGTCGATGGCCAGAAAAGTCATGCGGCGGATTATCCCGAGTTTTGCGATGCGCCCCTGCCCGAGGGCGACAGCCACGGCGGCACCACCTCTCCCCGACCCCCAAATTGTGAAAAATCGTGTCGCGCCCCTGTCCGACACGATGCAGCCGCCCGTACCCGCTACAGTGGTCCTCCCTGTTTCTGCAACATTAGGAGGTACGACATGGGTCTTTTCAGTTTCATCAAGGAAGCCGGCGAAAAGCTGTTTGGCGGCAAAGAAGCGCAGGCTGCCACGGCAGCCGCCCCCACGCAGGATGAACTCAACGCCAAGGCATCCAAGGCCATCGAGACCTACATCGCGTCCCAGAACCTGGGCGCCAGCAACGTACAGGTGGCATTCGACGGCACGCAAGGCAAGGTCACCGTCAAGGGCACCGCGCCCACCCAGGCCGCCAAGGAAAAAGTCACCCTGTGCTGCGGCAACGTGGCCAGCGTGACCAGCGTCGAGAACCTGATGGATGTGACCAACCCCGAGCCCGAAGCCCAATACCACGACGTGGTGCGCGGCGACACGCTGAGCGCCATTGCCAAGAAGTTCTATGGCGACGCCAACAAGTACCCCGTGATCTTCGAGGCCAACAAGCCCATGCTGAGCCACCCCGACAAGATCTATCCCGGCCAGAAGCTGCGGATTCCGCCACTGACCAAGTAATCTCTCGCAGATTCAAGCCCTCTGAGCTGCCAGCGCTAGTAGAAAAAGCGCTGGCAGCTCTTTTTTTGATAGCGAATCAGCCCTGCTTCCACGGCAGGCCATGAAAGCGCCAGCCACCACGTTTGCCGCGCTGGCCTTGCGCATCCGCATCGCCCTCGAACCCTTCGAGGATGTTGTAAGCGGTGATACCCAACTCGGTGGCGCGGCGCGCGGCGGCAATGGAGCGCACACCGCTGCGGCACAGCAGCACGGCCCGTCCACCCTCCGGCACAGCAGCGCGCATCTGGGCATCGAAGTCGGCATTCATCGCCATGCCCGGCCATTGCTTCCAGGCCACCGCAGCGGCGCCGGGCACGTGGCCCACCCACTCGCGTTCGGCGTCGCTGCGCACGTCCACCAGCACGGCCTGCCCCGCCTGCACCCATTGCCAGGCCTGTTGGGGCGTCACGTCACCGGCATAGCCTTCGGCGGGAGTAACGGTGGAGAGCGTATTTGTCATGGTTTCGATCCTTTCTGGGCACTAGGCAAAACGTTTGGACTGGGCGCGACCGGCGCGAGGGACGCAAGTCAAGGGCCGCCCCGCAGCGAGGGCGTCGTCCCCCTTGAGGGAAGGCGCCGAAGGCGACTCAGGGGGGATTCACCATAGAGGGGCGGGTTCATCACGAAGATGGCTGCGCAGCTGCGCGTAGTCCGGCACCACGGTGGCCACGGTGTCCCAGAAGCGGGGACTGTGGTCCATCACGCGCAGATGGGCCAGTTCGTGCGCCACCACGTAGTCGATGATGGCCGGGCGGTAGTGCAGCAGGCGCCAGTTCAGGCGGATGGAGCCGTCGGCCTTGGCGCTGCCCCAGCGGGTATTGGCGCTCGACAGGCGCAGGCTGGCCCAGCGCACGCCCAGCAGCGGGGCAAAGTGGTCCAGCCGCTCGGTGAAGTGGCGGCGCGCGTCGCGCATCAACCAGGCCTGGACGGCATCGCGGACCTGTGCGGGGCTGGCGCTGTGCGGCAGGCCAATGTGCAGGCTGGGCGTCGTGGCTGCGCCGCCCGGCTCCACCGCCGCCACCAGCGCTCCGCCTTTGCCCGCAAAGCCGTGGCTCGGGTCCAGCACCAGCCTCAGCGGCTCACCCAGATAGGGCAGCTCTGCGCCATGGGCCCAGACGATACGACCGCCTTCCATGCGTTGCTGGCGCTCGCGCGCCTCCGACAGCTTGCGCAGGATCCAGTCGGACTTCTCGCGCAGCGCGGCATCCACTGCGCCCAGCGTCACCCAGCTGGGGGCCCGCACCGACAGGCCATCGGCCCCCACGGTAAAGCCGATGCTGCGGCGGCGCGCGCGCTGCAGCGCATAGGCCACGACGGCATCTCCCAGCAACACCTCGCGGCTGGCCTGGGGGTGGCGGAATTCGGCGGGCGACAACAGCGAAGGCAGCGGCACCGCTGGCGCCGCAGGCCGGATCACTATAGTTTTAGGAGCTACCGGCGCTTGATCGACTAGAGCTTGTGGCTGATTGGGCTTGAAACCTGCAGCCACAGGACTGGGGCCTGCTGCAGGGGCCCCGGGCGGGTCGAACAGGTCCAGCGCCAGTTGCACAAGCCGCTGCATCACGGTCGGTTTACTTCCCGCTGGGGGCCGCGGTGTTGGCCGCAGGGGCTGGGTAAGCCTCTGGGTCCAGACGACGCATCTCGGCCTCGATCCAGGCCTCCACCTCGCGCATCAGTTCGTCGGGCTGGCGCCCCACGCTAGAGATGGGCTTGCCAATCGACACATCCACCACGCCGGGGCGCTTGACGAACGCCTTGCGCGGCCACACCTTGGCCGAGGTCACGGCGATCGGAATTACCGGCGCACCGGTGTCAATCGCCAGGCGCGTACCGCCGGTCTTGTAGTTGCCCTTCTGCCCCCGCTCGATGCGCGTACCCTCGGGGAACATGATGATCCAGATGCCCTTGGCCAGCAGGTCCTTGCCCTGCTGCACCACCTTGTTGAAGGCCTGCGTGCGCTGGTTGCGGTCGATGTGAATCATGTCCAGCCGCCCGATGGCCCAGCCGAAGAAGGGCACATGCAGCAGCTCCTTCTTGAACACGTAGGCCAGGGGGTGCGGCATGATCACCGGCATCAGGAAGGTCTCGTACGTGGACTGGTGCTTGACCAGCAGGATCGCGCCTTCATTGGCGCCCTGCGGCAGGTTCTCCATGCCGGTCACCTCGGCGCGGATGCCCAGAACCACCCGCGCGCCGCTGATGCACAGCGACAGCCAGGCCCGGGCGATGCGGTACAGGGGTACACCCCGCACGCCCAGCAGCGTGCCCAGCATGATGGCCAGCGCGTAGGGCACCACGGTGATGCCCATCCAGAGAAGGTGAATGACAGAACGGATAAGAGCCATTGGGATGTCTTTTTGGCCGCAAGCGCTAGTGAAATATGCGCCAACAGCTATGAATTAAATAGCATCAAGATGCTGCTGCGCCTTGTCACGACAGCGGCAAGGGCGCTGCGGCCACGGCGGCTGCGGCGCTTGGCACCACCGGCAGCAACTGGTCCACAAAATCTCCGAGGCTGGCGTGCAACTGCGTACCCGCCGGCAACCCCGCAGGCAACGCCCCGCCCGGCCGCAACGCGGCAGACCGGCCGGTGCACACCAGGTGCAACTGGGCCCCCAGGGCGGCACCCGCCTGCAGGTGGGCCTCGCAGCTGCCGACCACGCGGACCTCGTTGCGCTCCATGCCGTAGCGGTCGCAAATCTGCTCCAGCAGGCCCGGGGCGGGCTTGCGGCAGCTGCAGTCCTCGTCGGCCGCATGGGGGCAATAGAACACCGCGTCGATGCGCCCGCCCACCGCCGCCACCTGCCGGTGCATCTTGGCGTGGATGGCGTTGAGCGCCACCACGTCAAACAGGCCCCGGCCCAATCCCGGCTGGTTGGTGGCGACCACCACATGCCAGCCGGCATGGTTGAGGCGGGCAATGGCTTCGAGCGCGCCGGGCACCGCCGCCCACTCGTCGGCCGAAGTGATGTATTCATCCCCCATCGGGTTGAGGGTGCCGTCGCGGTCGAGGATGGCGAGTTTCATAGGAGGGGTTTGCCTTGTGAGAACCACCAGCCTACCAGCACCAGGGGTCAGGCCGCCAGACGGGACAAATCGGCCACGCGGTTCATGGCTTCGTGCAACGTCTTGAGCAGGCCCTGCCGGTTCAGGCGCAGGTCCAGCTGCTCGGCGTTCACCATCACGTCGTCAAAGAACGCATCCACGGGCGCGCGCAGCACGGCCAGGGTCTGCAGGCTGGCGGTGTAGTCGCCCGCGTCGAACTGGGCATTGGCCTCGGGCACAAAGCGCTGCAGCGCGGCGTACAGGTCCTGCTCCGCCTTTTCCTGCAGCAGGTTGGGGTTGACGTGGGCATCCACCGTGCCTTCGACCTCGGCCTTCTTGAGGATGTTGCCAACGCGCTTGTTGGCGGCTGCCAGGGCGGGGCTTTCGGGCAAGGCGGCAAAGGCACGCACTGCGGCCAGCTGCTTCTCGACCAGGGCCAGGCGCTGCGGGCGCAGTGCCAGCACGGCGTCCACTTCTTGCGCGCTGTAGCCTTGCTCACGCAGGCTGCCGGCAAGGCGGTCGTAGATGAAGTCGGCCAGAGCGGGCGTGGCGTCGGTGATCTTGTCGCCAAAGGCAGGCAAGGCACCGGCCAGCAGCGCGCTCAAGTCCAGCGGCAGGTCTTTTTCGACCAGCATGCGGATCACGCCCAATGCATGGCGGCGCAGCGCGAACGGATCGCGGTCGCCCGTGGGCAGGTTGCCGATGCCGAACATGCCGACCAGGGTTTCGAGTTTGTCGGCCAGCGCCACCACAACGCCAGCGGTGTTGCGCGGCAGTGCATCGCCCGCAAAGCGGGGTTTGTAGTGGTCTTCGATCGCGTTCGCCACGGTCTCGCCCAGGCCGTCGTTCAGGGCGTAGTAGCCGCCCATGATGCCCTGCAGCTCAGGGAATTCGCCCACCATATCGGTCACGAGGTCGGTCTTGGCCAGCTGCGCGGCCAGATCGGCATCCTGCACCAGTTGCGCGTCGCCCAGCTGGGATGCAATCGCCTTGGCAATGGCGCGCACGCGCTCCACGCGCTCACCCTGCGTGCCCAACTTGTTGTGATAGACAACCTTGCCCAGGCCCTCGACACGCGAGGCCAGGGTCTTCTTGCGGTCCTGGTCAAAGAAGAACTTGGCATCGGCCAGGCGGGGGCGCACCACGCGCTCGTTGCCGCCGGTCACAAAGCTCGTGTCTTCGGGGCTGATGTTGCTGACCACCAGGAACTTGTTGGTGAGCTTGCCCGCGGCGTCCAGCAGCGGGAAGTACTTCTGGTTGGCCTTCATCGTGAGGATGAGGCACTCTTGTGGCACACCCAGAAACTGCTCTTCAAACTGGCAGATGACCACGTTGGGGCGCTCCACCAGCGCGGTCACCTCGTCCAGCAGGGCTTCGTCTTCGATGGGGCGGGCGCCGTTGCCCACCTTCGCAGCAGCCGCAGCCAGCTGGCGCACGATCTCGGCCTTGCGCTCGGCAAAGCTGGCAATCACGGCGCCGTCTTTTTGCAGCGTGGCGGCGTAGCTGTCGGCATCGGCCAGCACCACGGGCGACACGGCGGCTTCAAAACGGTGGCCGGTGGTGCTGTTGCCAGCGGTCAGGCCCAGCGCCTTCACGGGCACCACGGTGCTGCCATGCAGCGCCACCAGGCCGTGCGCGGGGCGCACAAAGTTCACGCTGGTCCAGCCGGGCAGCTCGCAGTCGGTTTCGAGCTGGTAGCTCATCACCTTGGGGATAGGGAGCTTGGCAATGGCTTCGTCCAGCGCCTTTTGCAGGCCCGCCGCCAACGTGGCACCGGGCACCACGCTGTCGTAAAACAGGGCTTCGGCCTTGCCGTCCTGCGCGCGCTTCAAGGCGGCTACAGCGGCTGCGGGGTTGGACACATCGGCGCCCAGCGCCTGCAGCTTTTTCAGCAGCGCAGGCGTGGCGTTGCCGTCCGCCTGAAGACCCACGGTCACGGGCATCAGCTTTTGCTGCACGGCCTTGTCGGCGGCCTTGTCGGCCACGGCGGTCACATGCGCGGCCAAGCGGCGGGGCGAGGCAAAGGGCGTGACCACCGAGACGGCAGACGCCAGGCCCAGGGCCTTGAGCTGGTCGCCCAGCACGGTGGCGAAAGCATCGCCCAGCTTCTGCAGCGCCTTGGGCGGCAGCTCTTCGACAAACAGTTCAACGAGGAGGTTTTGGGTTGTCATCGTCATTTCTCTCACGCAGCCTTCTTCGTCATCTGTTCCACCCACTCGCGCGGCGCCATGGGGAAGCCCAGGCGCTCGCGGCTCTCGTAGTAGCTTTGCGCCACGGCACGGGCCAGGTTGCGGATGCGGCCGATGTAGGCAGCGCGTTCGGTCACGCTGATCGCGCCGCGCGCATCCAGCAGGTTGAAGCTGTGTGCGGCCTTGAGCACCTGCTCATACGCGGGCAACGCCAGCTGCTGCTCCATCAGGTACTTGGCCTGCTTTTCGTGCGCATTGAAGGCGGTGAAAAGAAAGTCCGCGTCGCTGTGCTCAAAGTTGTAGGTGGACTGCTCCACCTCGTTTTGCTTGTACACGTCGCCGTAGCTCAGGGTGTCGGTCCACTTGAGGTTGTAGACGTTGTCCACGCCCTGCAGGTACATGGCCAGGCGCTCCAGGCCGTAGGTGATCTCGCCCGTGGCAGGCTTGCAGTCGATGCCGCCGACCTGCTGGAAGTAGGTGAACTGCGTGACTTCCATGCCGTTGAGCCACACCTCCCAGCCCAGGCCCCAGGCGCCGAGCGTGGGGTTCTCCCAGTCGTCTTCGACAAAGCGGATGTCGTTCTTTTTCAGGTCGAAGCCCAGGGCTTCGAGCGAGCCCAGGTACAGCTCCAGGATGTTGGCCGGTGCGGGCTTGAGCACCACCTGGTACTGGTAGTAGTGCTGCAGGCGGTTGGGGTTCTCGCCGTAGCGGCCGTCCTTGGGGCGGCGGCTGGGCTGCACGTAGGCGGCCTTCCAGGGCTCGGGGCCGATGGCGCGCAGGAAAGTGGCAGTGTGCGAGGTGCCGGCGCCCACTTCCATGTCATAGGGTTGCAAAAGGGCGCAACCCTGCGCGTCCCAGTAGGACTGCAGCTTCAAAATGATTTGCTGGAATGTCAACATGGCGTCTGTGGCTGAGGCACTGGCAAGCCAGGGCCTGGCAAGTAAGGGGAAAAAGAAGAAAACGCGGTGCGCGAGCCAAACCCAGCGCCCGCCGCCCCATGGGCAACAAGGACGGGCATCGCGCGCGCAAACCGGTGATTTTACGGCGCGCAGCCGCGCGTGCTGCGCCAGCGCCAGCAACACCGGCCCGCGCCCATGAAAAAAGGCCGGAGCCCTTTTGGAGCCCCAGCCTTCCCAACCAGTCACGCGAGCTATAAGCCGGTGCGTACCGGTGGCCACACGGGTGTGGCCGTCAACGCATGCATCGCGTCAAAGCATGGCGTTCAAACCTCGAAAACAGGGATCAATACTCCCAGAAAATGCGCTGCAGTTCCTTGCTGTCGTTGGTCTTGGTCAAAGCGACCATGGCCAGGATGCGGGCCTTTTGGGGGCGCAGGTCATGGGCCACCACCCAGTCGTACTTATCGTCGGGCTGCTCGGCATTACGCAGCACAAAACCATCGGGCACGCGGGCCGAACGGATGATCTGCACGCCCTGACCACGCAAGGCCTTGAGCGAATCGACCGCCTGTGCGGCCACCGAGCCGTTGCCGGTGCCGGCATGGATCAGCGCCTTGACGCCGGCCTTGCCGTAGGCCTCGATGCCCGTGGTGTTCATGTTGCCGTAGCCGTACACGATGTCCACGGCGGGCAGCGCCTTGATGTCGTCGATGTTGAACTCGGAGTTGGTCGTGTGGCGCTTGACCGGGGCGCGGAACCAGTAGTTCTTGCCTTCCACCACCATGCCCAGCGGGCCCCACTGGCTCTTGAAGGCCTCGGTCTTGATGTTGATGGTCTTGCTCACGTCGCGACCGCTCTGGATCTCGTCGTTCATCGTGACCAGCACGCCCTTGCCGGCCGCGTCCTTGCTGGCGGCCACAGTCACGGCGTCGTACAGGTTCAGCGCGCCGTCAGCCGACAGGGCAGTGCCGGGACGCATGGAGCCGACCACCACGATGGGCTTGTTGGTGCGCACGGTGAGGTTCAGGAAGTACGCGGTTTCTTCCAGGGTGTCCGTGCCGTGGGTGATCACGATGCCATCCACGTCCGCCTGCTTGGCCAGGGCCGACACGCGCTGCCCGAGGCGCAGCAGGTGCTCGTTGGTGAAGCTCTCGGAGGCGATCTGGAACACCTGCTCACCCGACACCTTGGCCACATTGGCCAGCTCAGGCAGTCCTGCCAGGAGCTTGTCCACCGGCACCTTGGCGGCGGCATAGGTTGCGCTGTTGGCGGCCGAGGCGCCCGCACCGGCAATGGTGCCGCCCGTGGCCAGCACTACCACATTGGGCTTGGCAGCCTGGGCCATGGCAACGGCGGAGGCAGCAGACAACAGCAAACCCGCGAGCCAGCGGCTGGCGGTGGGGGAGGAAGAAATGCGCATGAAGAGGTCTCCTGATTTTTTTGGGTGGCAGCACGCGTTGCGCCGCTTTATTCACAACCGCCGGTGAAGCGGTGCCGCATCCTATGAGAAACCAGAACACAGTCATGCGGAATAATTGACCCACCCTTATGAATTCAGATCACACCCCTGAGCTGCCGCTCGAAGGCCATGAAGTGCCCCTCGGCCACCGCCACAAGCCAACTCCGCCATGAACTTGAGACAACTGGAAGTTTTTCAGGCCGTGCTGCAAACCGGCAACATGAGCGCAGCGGCGCGGTTGCTGTGCATCACGCCCTCAGCAATCAGCAAGGCCGTGGCACACACCGAGTTGCAGCTGGGCTACCGGCTGTTCAACCGCTCGCCGGCCGGCCTGACCCCGACGCCCGAGGCCCAGGTGCTGGCCACCGAGTCCACGGGCATTTACCGGCAGCTGGACGCCCTCAAGCGCACTGCGCGCAACCTGGCGACCAGTGATTCGGGCGATGTGCGGCTGGGCGCCATACCGTCCATCACGCACGAATTTCTGCCGCGCCTGCTGCAGCACCATGCCGAGCAGCATCCGCAGGTGGGCGTGGAGGTGCGCACCATCCACCAGGACCAGATGACCCAGGCCCTGCTCACGCGCAGCGTGGACTTTTGCCTGGGTTTCTACAAACACCCCCACCCACAAATCGCGAGCGATCTGCTGGTCAGTGGTCGCTTGTACCTGGCGGTCGCGACCAGCGTGTGGGCGCGCGCTCCCCGTGCCGCCAGCCCCGGTGCGCGGCTGGCGCAGGTGCCCGTGATCCGCCTGGTGGGCGACGACCCCATGCGCCAGGCGATTGACGAAATCGCACACCGCCTCGGCTCGCCTGCCGGGCCCGGCATCCAGGTGCAGACATCGCGCCTGGCGCTGGAGCTGGTGCGCCGGGGCATGGGCTGGACGGTGGTGGACTTTCTCACCGCCAAGGGGCTGGACCCTGCACAGATGGTGGCACAGGAGCTGCACGAGCTGGCCCCCATGTCGCTGTACAGCTACCACGCGCGCGCCTTTCCGCCCGGTCTGCAGGCCACCCGCATGCTGGGCATGTTGCCCGCCTTGCTGCACGAGGCCCTGCAGCCCAACCCCAAGGCCCGTCAGGCGCTGACGGGCCGATAGAGCCGACAAAAAACGGCCTGCATGTCCAGAGACAGGCAGGCCGTTACGGTGGAGAGTCCGCGCGGTCAGTGGTTCCAGCGGCGCAGCACCAGGCTGGCGTTGGTGCCACCAAAGCCGAAGCTGTTGGACAACACCGTGTTCAGCTGCGCATCGCG
The DNA here is from genome assembly GCF_059423685.1 of Acidovorax sp. GW460-11-11-14-LB4. Lineage (NCBI taxonomy): Bacteria > Pseudomonadati > Pseudomonadota > Betaproteobacteria > Burkholderiales > Comamonadaceae > Acidovorax > Acidovorax sp. GW460-11-11-14-LB4. The sequence continues at coordinate 61,474 of NZ_JBWKYJ010000012.1, forward strand.
CGTTTGCGTGACCAGAGGCATGTTGCCCAGGGCCGGGTCAGGTGTCTCGACATTGGCCGAGCCGGCGATGAAGCCCTTGTTCAGCATGATCATGCAGTAGATGGCCTCCTGCACGCCCGTGGCGCCCAGCGAGTGGCCGGTGAGCGACTTGGTGGACGAGAACGGTGGCACCTTGTCACCAAACAGGGCACGCATGGCGCGCACTTCCTGCATGTCGCCCACGGGGGTCGAGGTGCCGTGGGTGTTGATGTAGTCGATGGGGGCGTCCAGACCTTCCATTGCCTGCTGCATGCAGGCAATGGCGCCGTCGCCCGACGGGGCCACCATGTCTTCACCGTCGCTGGTGGCGCCAAAGCCCACCACTTCGGCCAGGATGGTCGCGCCACGGGCCTGGGCGTGCTCCAGGCTCTCCAGCACCACGGCACCGCCGCCGCCAGCGATCACGAAGCCGTCGCGGTTCGCGTCGTAGGCGCGTGAGGCCTTCTCGGGCGTTTCGTTGTACTTGCTGGACATGGCGCCCATGCCGTCAAACAGCAGCGACATGCCCCAGCTCAGCTCTTCGCCACCGCCCGCAAACATCACATCCTGCACACCCCAGGCAATCTGCTGCGCGGCCGCGCCGATGCAGTGGGCGGACGTGGAGCAGGCCGAGGTGATGGAGTAGTTGATGCCCTTGACCTTGAAGTTGGTGGCCAGGCAGGCGGACACGGTAGAACTCATGCAGCGCGTGACCTGATAGGGCCCCACGCGGCGGATGCCTTTTTCGCGCAGCGTGTCGGCCGCTTCGATCTGGTTGGCGGGCGAACCACCGCCCGACCCCATGATGAGGCCAGTGCGCGGGTGGCTGACCTGTTCGGGCGTGAGGCCTGCTTGCTGGATAGCGTCTTCCAGCGCGATCTGCGCATAGGCCGCCGCATCGCCCATGAAGCGCAGCTGCTTGCGGTCAATGCGCGCTTCGATATCGATCTCCGGTGCGCCGCCCACCTGGCTGCGCAGGCCCAGTTCCTTGAACTTCTCCACGGCCTTGATGCCGCTGGTGCCCGCACGCAGCGAAGCTTCCACGGAGGCCAGATCGTTGCCAATGCACGAGACGATGCCCGCGCCGGTGATGACTACGCGCTTCTTGGTGGTCATGCTGCGTCCTTACCGTCTTCCTCGCGCTTGAACAGACCCACGCGAAGGTCGTTGGCCACATAGATTTCCTTACCGTCGGCCAGCAGACGGGCATCGCCAATGGCCATGACCAACTTGCGCTTGATGACGCGCTTGATATCGATTTCATAGGTGACCAGCTTCACGTCAGGGCCGACCTCGCCGGTGAACTTGACCTCGCCCGCACCCAGCGCACGGCCCCGGCCCGGCAGTTGCAGCCAGGTCAGGTAAAAACCGATGAGCTGCCACATGGCATCGAGCCCCAGGCAGCCAGGCATGACCGGATCGCCCTGGAAGTGGCAGGCAAAGAACCACAGGTCGGGCTTGACATCGAGCTCGGCGCGGATCTTTCCCAGCCCGTGCGCGCCACCATCGCTGTCGATGTGCGTGATGCGGTCAAACATCAGCATGGGTGGCAGCGGCAGACGCCCGCTGTCAGCGCCGAACAGCCGGCCCTCGCCGGAGGCAATCAGTTGTTCGTAGGAAAAGGAATCTGCCATTTTCAGTCGTGCTCCAGAACGGCGGATGGCCCGCCTCAAATCATCGTTTTACGCAACACCAGCCCCCCGGTTGCGGGCCTCTATTATCAAGGCATAGGGAGCCGCCTCTAAACACGGGGGTGCGCAGGCCCCTGCGCCGCCGGGCGCAACGCCTGACCTGGATCAATTGCCACGCGGCCTGCGGCCCCTGCTAGCGACCATGGCCCCCACCAGCACCAGAGCCCCCAGCGCCCACAGCGGCCACAGCCCCCAGCGGGACACCCACCACGCGTAAGGCGTGATGGCCCAGCCACTTTGTGCGTCCAGCCCCCGGCCCTGCACCTCGCCTTTGAGCACGCCGCGCGTGTAGCGGGCCAGCTGGTGCGTGACCACGCCCCGGTGGTCGATGATGACCGTGGCTCCCGTGTTGGTGGCGCGCACCATCGGGCGCTCGAATTCGAGCGCACGCATGCGGCTGATGTGCAGATGCTGGTCGATGGCCAGGGTGTCGCCAAACCAGCCGATGTTGCTGAAGTTGACAAACACCGTGGGGGCCTGGGCGGGGTCGATGAATCGAGCCCCCAACTCCTCGCCGAACAAGTCTTCGTAGCAGATGTTCGGCGCGATGCGCTGCCCCGCCACGGCAAACGACGCCTGGCCCACGGTCCCCCGGTTGAAATCGCCCAGAGGGATGTTCATCATGGCCGTGAACCACTTGAAAAACGGCGGAATGAACTCTCCAAATGGCACGAGGTGGTGCTTGTCGTAGCGATAGGGCTCTGCCTGGGTCGTGGCGCTCATGCCCAGCACGGAGTTGGTGTAGCCCTGCGCTTCATCCCCCAGCGGAATGCCCACCATGGCGGCCTGGGCCCCTTGCGCATAGCGTTGCTGCATGCCCTCCAGATACCCCGGAATGAGCTGCTGCGGCAGAAGCGGTATGGCGGTCTCGGGCGCCACCACCAGGTCAGCCTGGGCGTTGCGCAGGGCCTCGGCATACCACTGCAGGGCCACGGGCACGCCGCTGCCGGATTGAAACTTTTCGTCCTGGGGGATATTGCCCTGCAGCAGCTCCAGGCTCAGGGCGGGCGCTGCGCGCCGTGCCGGGGTGTGGCACAGATTGACCGCGCACAGCCGGTCCACCGTGGCCCAGGCCAGCAGGCCGCCCGCCGCCAGCACCAGCGCCCACCAGCGCACGGTGCGCAGGTCGGTGGCACGCACCTGCACCACGCCCATCGCCAACGCCGCAGCCACCGCGCTGATGCCATACACCCCCATGTGGCGGGCCAGCACGGCGAGCGGCCCATCCACATGCGCGTAGCCGCCAGCACCCCACGGAAACCCCGTCCACCAGACGCCCCGTGCCAGTTCGGCCAGCAGCCACAGCGCTCCGAAAAGAAGAGCACTCCCGGCACGATTCATCGGCGCATACCGGCAAAACAAGGCCAAAGCCGCCGAATAGTAGCTGGCAAGAAAGGCAGCGAGCCCCAGCACCGCTGCCACGGCCAAAGGCGCGGGCAGGCCACCATAAGAATGCATGGAAATGAACAGCCACCAGAAAGTACCTGCCAGCCAGGCGGTGGCAAACAACCCGCCCACGAGCGCACCGCGCCGCCAGGGCGCAGCAACGCGCGGGTGCTCAACAGCGAAAGGCCGCACCATCCAGGCGAGCGCAGCCATCGAAGCCAGCTGCAGCCACCACAAGGGTTGGCCGCTGCCCGGCCAGGCCAGCGAGGCCGCCTGGGCCAGGCCCGCCGCCAGTGCCAGCAGCAGCTGCGGCAGCAGCGGCCCGCCCGCCATCCGAGAGCGCCGCGACATCAGCCGTCGGAGGGAGTGTCTTCGACCCTGGACACCTTGAACCAGCGCACCGCCCCGCCCTTGGTGTGCAGCACCACAAAATGCAGGCCGCTGAGCTGCAGATGCTCACCGCGCTTGGGCACATGGCCCATTTCGTGGGCAATCAGGCCGCCGATGGTGTCGAAATGCTCGTTGGGGTCGCTACCCACGATGGTCACCTCAAAGGCCTCGGCCACACGCTCGATGGGGGTGTCACCACTCACACGGTAGGTCCGGTCGGCCAGGCCGAAGATGTCGCCATCGTCTTCGGGGATGTCGAACTCGTCCTCGATCTCGCCGACGATCTGCTCCAGCACGTCTTCGATGGTGATGAGCCCGGCCACGCGGCCAAACTCGTCGATCACGATGGCCAGGTGGTTGCGGTTGCCACGGAACTCGCGCAGCAGGTCGTTCAGGCCTTTGCTTTCGGGCACAAACGCTGCCGGGCGCAGCAACGCACGGATGTTCAGCTCGGGCGCCCGCTGCAGCTTGAGCAGGTCCTTGGCCATCAGGATGCCGATGATGTTCTCGCGCTCGCCCTGGTAGACCGGAAACCGTGAATGCGCGGTGCTGATCACCAGGTGCAGCAGCTCATCGAAAGGCGCGTCAATGTTGACGAGGTCCATGCGCGGTGCTGCCACCATCACATCGCCCGCCGTCATGTCGGCCATGCGGATCACGCGCTCCAGCATCACGCGCGATTCGGCGCCGATGACCTCGTTGTCCTCGGCCTCGGCCAGGGTTTCGATGAGTTCTTCCGTGGAGTCCGGCCCAGGATGGATGAACTCGGCCACTTTCTGCAGGAAGGTGCGCTTGTCTTCCCTCTCGGGCGGTCGCCCGGGGTGCGCGGGGTGCGGGTCAGACACTGTCTGGAGTGCAGGACGTGCGGTAGTGAATCAGGCCCCTAGGATAGCGGATTGCCGTGACAGCCGGCCACCACCGGCGTCACGGCCGGGGGCGTGACCGCCATGGCTCACTCGGCCGACTGGTGGCGCGCGTGTTGCACGCCGCTGCGCACTTCCTGCACATTGGCCAGAAAGTCCCAGAACTGCTTGGCCTGCTTTTTGAGCTGGTAGTCCACCTCGGCGAACTGCTGCTCGACCATCTCGGTCATGCGCGTGTCGAGGCTGGCGGGTGGAATCTGCAGATAGGCCTCGGACTCGGACCCGTCGCGGCGCACGGTGGCACCGGCGTTGCGCGCGATCTTGAGCATGGCGGTGTTTTCAGACAACGCATGGATGAACACCATGTTCACGCCCTCATTGCGCGCATGCATCACGGCACGCTCGAACAGGCGCGCGCCAAAGCCGCGACCCCGTGCCTGCTTGAGCACGGACACACCGAATTCAGCACACGGCTTGTGTTCGGGGTTTTCCGAAAACGCCAGGTGGGCCATGGCGATGAGCTCAAGGCGACGGTTGTAGATGCCAAAGATTTCATCGCGCTCGAAGTTGAGCTGCTCGGCGTAGCGGCGGATCTGTTCGTCGTTGGCGGCATAGCCAAAGCGCAGGTAGCGGTCTGCAGGCTCCAGCTGCAGCAGGTGCTGGGTGATCCGCTCCCGGTAGGAGGGGCCCAGGGAGCGGATAGGAACCATCACGGGCGTCTCCTGCTGGTGGATGTGAATGTCAGAGGCAGAAGAGCCGCTGCTTACCGGGCGCAGCAGGTCCCGGCCTGCGTACCAGGATGCCTTGAGCCAGTCTTTGGTTGCGAACATGTCGCCAAATATAAGGGTTTTCCCTCATCTTTTCCAGTCCAAATTGCTGCGCCGCAACAAAATAGTGATCCTACTCAAAATGCGGAAAAATCGACTCCAAGCGCTGGAACAGCATGCCTCAATAGCTATCAATTTGAGAGTATTCATGCCCCGGATCTCCTCAGCATGGGTCGCAGACGCGACGGCTGGGGTGGCTGCACCCCCGTCTGCGCCAAGCCTTCTCTGCACGGGCCAGAGCGTAAAGCGCGGACCGCCTTACAGCAACCTCCGCCACATCAACAGACGCCACAGGGAGTCACGCCTGTGACGTGCCCCATCCCGGCCAAGGGCGAAGGCCCGCGCTGGACTACACCGGCACAGCCGTCGTCGCCTTCACGCGGTCGAGCACAAAACTGGTCTTGCAGTCCTGCACGCTGGGGTGCTTGAGCAGCGTGTCCATGATGAAGCGGCTGTAGTGCGCCATGTCGGCCACCACCACGCGCAGCAGGTAGTCCATTTCGCCGGTGAGCGATGCGCACTCCACCACCTCGGGCCAGGTCTGCACGCTGGCGCGGAACAGGTCCATGGGGTTGCGCTTGTGGCTTTCCGTGTGTTTTTCCAGCCGCACGTTCAGGTACGCCGTGAGTCCCAGCCCCACCGCTTCGGGCTGCACCAGGGCCACGTAGCGGTGGATCACGCCGCTGTCTTCCAGCCGCTTGACGCGGCGCAGCACCGCGCTGGGCGACAGGCCCACCTGTTCTCCGATGACGTCGTACGTCTCGCGGCCGTTGTCCTGCAGGCGGCGCAAGATGGCGCGGTCCAGCTTGTCGAGTGCGTCAAAGGCTTTCATGGCGCAGGATTTTACGAACAACTGCGTGATTTCTGCATGGTGCGGCGCACACACGGGTATGTCCCGATAGTGACTCCACGGGCCGAATACAAAAATTGATCTCGCAAAAAAGAACGGTCGTTCGTTTTTGCGAGCATAAGAAACCATACCAACGGAGACAAACACATGACCGGATTTTTCAGCCGCTTTTTGCGGCGACTGGTGCTGGCAGCAACGGCGGGGTTGCTGCTGCTGGGCGTGGGCGCGCAGGCGCAGACGGGCTACACCCAGACGCGCTACCCCATCGTGCTGGTGCATGGCCTGTTCGGCTTTGACTCGGCCCTTGGGATCGACTACTTCTACGGCATCCCCGACGCACTGCGCCAGGGCGGCGCCAAGGTCTACGTCGCCCAGGTCTCGGCCGCCAATAGCACCGAGGTGCGCGGCGAGCAATTGCTGGCACAGGTCAAGACCATCCTGGCGCTGACCGGTGCCCCCAAGGTGAACCTGGTAGGCCATTCGCACGGTGGCCCCACCACCCGCTACGTGGCGGGCGTGGCGCCGCAGCTGGTGGCATCGGTCACCTCGATTGGCGGCGTGAACCGGGGTTCGCGCGTGGCCGACATCCTGCGCGGCGTAGCGCCCGCGGGCTCGGTGTCCGAAGCCGTGGCCAGCGCCGCCGCCAAGGCGCTGGTGGGCCTGATCAACCTGACCTCCGGCGGCACCGGCCTGCCCCAGATGCCCACGGCGGCGCTGGACTCGCTGACCACGGCAGGCTCGGCCAAGTTCAACAGCCGCTTTCCGCAAGGCGTGCCCACCTCCGGCTGCGGCAGCGGCGCCGAGCTGGTGAACGGTGTGCGCTACTACTCCTGGACCGGCACCCTACCCCTGACCAACGTGCTCGATGCCAGCGACGCCCTGCTGGCCACGCTGAGCCTGACCTTTGGCGAAGCCAACGATGGCCTGGTGTCGGCCTGCTCGTCGCGCTTGGGCAAACACCTGGGCGACTACCGCCAGAACCACCTCGACGAAGTCAACCAGCTGCTGGGCCTGCGCGACTGGTTCTCCACCGACCCGGTGACGCTGTACCGCCAGCACGCCAACCGCCTCAAGCAACAAGGCCTGTAAGCCATGGCCCAGCCCTCGCGCACCTGGGCGGTTGCCGCCGCAGTCCTGGCCCTCACCACGGTCGCCGTGGTGTGTTGGCTGGGGGGCCCTGCCGGGTTCGGCGCGGGGGATACACACCCATCACCGGCAGGGGCGGCCGCCGCCTCCGCCGGTGCCCAGGTACAACCCTCGCCAGCACAGGGCGCGGACCACAGCTTTTTTGCACGCCGCCGCGCCATCACCACCGACGGCCCGGCCGACCCCCTGCTGGTGCACGGCCTGCGCGACACGCTGGAAGCCCTGCTGATGGAAGCGGGCGACGCCAGCGACCCAGCCACGCTCAAACAGCGCCTGGCCGCACTGGTCAACCAGCATTTCCCCGCCGCCCTGGCCACGCGAGCCCTGGCACTGGCCGAGCGCTACGTGGACTACCGTGTGGCCCTGGGCAGCCTGCGTGCGCCGCAGGACCTGACCGACCCACGCGCACTGCGCGACGCGCTGGAGGCGCGCCACAAGGTGCGCCTGCAGTTTTTTGACGACGCCGAATACGACGCCCTGTTTGCCCGCGAGGCCGACCTGGACCGCTACACCCTGGCGCGCCTGGAGATTGAGCGCAACACCCAGCTCAGCCCCGAGCAGCGCGCCCAGGCGCTGCAGGCGGCCGACAACGAACTCTCCACCGAGCGCCGCGCCGAACGCAGTGCCGCCACCGCTCACATGGCGGCCGCCGCGCAGACGGCCGCCTTCAACGCCAGCAACGCCGACGAGCGCAGCCGCCACGCCGCCCGCAGCGCGCAGTACGGCCCGGCAGCCGCCCAGGCCATGGCCCAGCTGGACCGGGAGGAACAGCACTGGAACCAGCGCCTCGACCAGTACAGCCAAGCGCGCACCCAGCAGGGCGAGGGCCCCGGCCTGCAGCAGTTGCGCCAGCAGCTTTTCTCGCCCGAGGAGCAACAACGCATTGACGCCGCCCTGGCGCTGCGCCAGCTCAACGCGGGCACCTCGGGCTCATAGGGGCCTTCTGCCGACCGCGCAGCGCTGCGGCGGCCAGCCCCGCCCAGCGCGCCGTCAGACTGCGCGAAATTTTGACCATTCACAAGATTCCTGCAAATCAAAGGCCAAAGCCTCTTGATTTCGCCAGAAACATGAGGCAGGCCGCGCCTACAGTCCATGACATTCATCAACGAATGCCGGAGACACCCCATGAACGCCGCCCTGCCGCAAGAAACCGCCGCCCAGCTCGAAGCCTGGGACAACCCGATGGGCCTGATGGGCTTCGAATTTGTCGAGTTCACCTCGCCCACACCGGGCGTGCTGGAACCGGTGTTTGAAAAGCTCGGCTTCACCCTGGTGGCCAAGCACCGCTCCAAGGATGTGGTGCTGTACCGCCAGAACGGCATCAACTTCATCCTGAACCGCGAGCCCCACAGCCAGGCCGCCTACTTTGGCGCCGAGCATGGCCCCTCCGCCTGTGGCCTGGCCTTCCGTGTGAAGGATGCGCACAAGGCTTACAACCGCGCGCTGGAGCTGGGCGCCCAGCCCATCGAGATCCCCACCGGCCCCATGGAACTGCGCCTGCCCGCCATCAAGGGCATTGGCGGCGCACCGCTGTATTTGATCGACCGCTTTGAAGACGGCAAGTCCATCTACGACATCGACTTCGAATTCATCGAAGGCGTGGACCGCCGCCCCGTGGGCCACGGCCTCAACCTCATCGACCACCTCACGCACAACGTGTACCGCGGCCGCATGGGTTTCTGGGCCAACTTCTACGAGAAGCTGTTCAACTTCCGCGAAATCCGCTACTTCGACATTCAGGGCGAATACACGGGCCTCACGTCCAAGGCCATGACCGCGCCTGACGGCAAGATCCGCATCCCGCTGAACGAAGAGTCCAAGCAGGGTGGCGGCCAGATCGAAGAATTTTTGATGCAATTCAACGGCGAGGGCATTCAGCACATCGCGCTGATCTGCGACAACCTGCTGGACGTGGTGGACAAGCTGGGCATGGCCGGCGTGCAGCTGGCCACCGCGCCCAACGAGGTCTATTACGAAATGCTGGACACCCGCCTGCCCGGCCACGGCCAGCCAGTGCCCGAGCTGCAGTCGCGCGGCATCTTGCTGGACGGCACCACGGCCGACGGCACGCCCCGCCTGCTGCTTCAGATCTTCTCCACGCCCATGCTGGGCCCGGTGTTCTTCGAATTCATCCAGCGCGAGGGCGACTACCGCGACGGTTTTGGCGAAGGCAACTTCAAGGCGCTGTTCGAGTCGCTGGAACGCGACCAGATCCGCCGTGGTGTGCTGAACACGTAAGACATCGGACATCCAGGGTTAACCCTGCACAGGTGCCTATACTGCGCGCTCCCCGGAACTCAAAAGGATCCCGATGTCGCTCCGTAGCACCCTGTTCAGCACCCTTCTGGCTGGCGCGGCCACTGCCGCGCTGGCGCAGAACCCGTCTGCCCCGCTCACCATCGTGGTGCCCTACCCCGCTGGTGGTCCGCTGGACACCTCGGCCCGCATCGTGGCCGATGGTGCTGCAGCCCAGTTGGGCTCCATCACCGTGGAGAACAAACCGGGGGCAGGTGGCAATACCGGCGCCGACCAGGTCGCCAAGGCCGGGAAGACCAGCAACCAGGTGCTGATGGGCGCCGTGGCCACGCACGCGGTGAACCCCTGGCTGTACAAGAACTTCCCCTACAACGCACTCAAGGACTTCAAACCCCTCGTCCTCGTGGCGCGCACGCCCAATGTGCTGGTGGTGAACGCGGAACAGGCGGCCAAGCTGGGCATCAAGACCACGCCCGACCTGGTGCAGTACCTCAAGAAGAACCCGGACCAGGCCAAGTACGGCTCGGGCGGCAACGGCAGCATCGGCCACATCTCGGCCGAGATGTTCAAGTCGCTCACCAACACCAAGATGGGCCACACGCCCTTCCAGGGCTCCAAGCCCGCGCTCGCCGCGCTGGAATCCGGCCAGGTGCTGATGGTGTTTGACAACCTGGCCTCGGCGCTGCCGCAGATCCAGTCGGGCAAGCTGCTGGCGCTGGGTGTGACCACCCTCAGCCGCAACGAGGCGCTACCGAACGTGCCCAGCATCAACGACAGCGTGCAGGGCTTCAACGTGTCCACCTGGTTCGGCCTGTTCGCGCCGGCCTCGCTGCCCGATGCGGACGCACGCCGCTATGCCAACGCGTTCAGCGCCGCGATGCACTCGCCTGCGGGCAAGGAGAAGTTCAAGAAGATGGGTATCACGCCCGAAGAGCTGACGCTCGACGGGTTTGCGCAGTTTGTGCGCTCGGAAAACAGCAAGTACGAGTTCTTGATCCGGGCCGCAAAGATCAAGATCGATTAGCAGCCGCGTGGGCTGGTGCGCACCCCCGTCGCGGTGCGCCGACCATGGCGGCAAAGGAGAAAAAAATGGGACAAGCCCCTGTCGTCTATGGCCAATCCACCCGCCCACCGCGTGGCGACTATTCGCGCGCCAACGCGGACTACACCTGCCCGCAGGACTACGCGGCCTACACCGCCGCCGACCACGACACCTACCGCCGTCTGTACGAGCGCCAGCGCGCCCTGCTGCCGGGCCTGGCGAGCCAGGCGTTCATCGACGCCCTGCCCTCACTGGGCGCGAGCGACCGCATCCCGCGTTTTGAAGAGGTGAACGAGCGCCTCTACAAAGCCACCGGCTGGGAGCTGGTGGGCGTGCCGGGGCTGATCCCTGAGGTGCCGTTTTTCACATTGCTGGCCAACCGCAAATTCCCGGTGACGGACTGGATCCGCAAGCCCGAGGAGTTCGAATACATCGTCGAGCCCGACATTTTTCATGACCTGTTCGGGCATGTGCCGCTGCTGTTCAACCCCGTGTTTGCGGACTACGTGCAGCGCTACGGCCAGGGCGGGCTGAAGGCGCAGGGGCTGGGGTCGTGCGAGATGCTGAGCCGCTTGTACTGGTACACGATCGAGTTCGGGCTGATCCGTGAGGCGGGGCAGTTGCGGGCGTATGGCGCTGGCATCCTGAGTTCGTCGGGCGAGCTGGCGTATTCGGTGCAGAGCCCGGAGCCGCAGCGGATTCCGCTGCAGCTGGAGCGCACCATGCGCACGCGCTACAAGATCGATACGTACCAGCAGACGTATTTTGTGATCGACAGTTTTGAGCAGTTGTTTGAGATGACTGCGGCGGACTTTGCGCCGATCTATGAGCGGCTGCGGGGGTTGCCGGAGTTTGCTGCGGATGAGCGGGATGTTGTAGCGGCTTGATTTTTTGGATGAAATTGGCTGCTTCCGCCTGCCTATAGAGCGCTGACAGCTGGTATTTTTATAGCAACCCTTCAACCATTCGGGTTGAAGCTCTCGAAGCCTCGGCGTGCTGGTTTGGAAGGCGTGCCTGGGTTCAGGGCGGAGGCCGGGGTGTGCGCCCGGCGGCGCAGTGGCTTTCTTTTGCTTCGCCAAAAGAAAGTCACCAAAGAAAAGGCGACCCTGCTGTCTGCGACCCCTTCGCTGCGCTGCGGGGCAACCTGGGGTGCTCGGTCACGGGGTGCACCGCAGAACTCGCTGCGCGCCTGCGGCGCTCCGCTCAAACAGCTGCGGTGAGTCAGTTCACGAAGCGCGTGTGTCCTTCGGCACACGCGCCACCCCGCGCCCTGCGCGCCCCAGGCGCATCCAGAAGGGAACCCGAGGGACATCCACACGGGCCATTGCTTCGCTGCGCTGCGCTCGGCACCGTCTCACGGGCGCAAGCGCCACGCGCTGCGCAAACTGGGCCGAGCGCAGCGATGGCCCGAATGGATGTCCGGCTGTTTGGATGTTCGGCTCCCCACCCCTGCTGGCTGCGCCTGCGGCGGGGCGGTTGGGGGGTGAGCATGGGCGTCGAAGCGCCCATGCCTCCTGCTCTGACTCGCCGTAGATGTCTGAAGGAAGCTGCAACGCAGCGCAGCGAGTTCCACGGCGCACCCCGCAACCGCCCCGACGCAGGTTTGCCCCTTCGCACCGCGAAGGGGCCGCAGACTGGGGGTCGCCTTTTCTTTGGTGACTTTCTTTTGGCGAAGCAAAAGAAAGTTACTCGCACGCCGGGCGACTCCCGGCCTACGCCCTACAACCAACCATGCAGTCCGATGTGCAACTCACGCCCGACGCAGCCATCGAAAACACACTACAAAATTAATAGCTACCAGCACTTTGCATACGAGCGCTAGCAGCCAAAAGACCTCAAAGAATCACCCTCGACTTATCTCCTCCAGACAAGCCTTCATTACCCCGGGGTCAAACGCCATCTGCACATGCGCAACCCCTTCCACCAACCGGTGTTCCGCCCCCGCCAACGCCGCTGTGGTCGCCGGAAACACGATGTTGTCGCAGTTCGAATACCAGCAGGTAAACAACGCTGCCCGCCCCGCAGGCTCCGCCCGCTGCAAGGCCACCACCCAGTCCCCCGCCAAGCTCATTTGCCGCCCATTCACCGCGCGACTGAAACGCCCCAGCCACGTGCCGCCATGCGGCGTGCCCAGCGTCAACACACGGTTCACTCGGCCGTCGGCCTGGTGCGCCCGCAGCCACGCCCGCACCGCCAAGCCCCCCATGCTGTGGCACAACAACACCGGCGCCAGGCCCGTGGCCGCCGTCACTTGGCGCACGGCGTCTTCGATGATGTCGGCATACTCGTCAATCGAGCCCATCACCGGCTCCAGATTGACCGCTACATAGGCATGCCCCTGTGCTTGCAATGGCGCAAACCACGGCAGCCACAAGCCCCGGTTGCACATGAAGCCATGCACCAGCACCACGCCGCGCTTTCCGGTGGGCTGCGCAGGCAACCAGTCGGGCAATGACTGGTGGCGAAACGGCTGGCGCCAGCAAAACACCATCAACGCCACCCACACCTCGGCCCACCAGGCACCCACGACCTGTGACAGGCGGGCGCGGGGTGCGGCGTCGGTACGGTTGGTGATGTGCATCAGCACAAACTCCACCGCCATCACCACCAGGTACACACACAGCGGCACCAAGGCACCCAGCACGGCGCGCCAGGGTGAATGGGGCCATTGCCACAGCAGCCAGGCGGCCATGGTCAGCAGGATGAACAGGAGCAGGATTCGTTGCCAGCGCGCGATCATGGTGGTGATGGGCAAATGTTGTAATTGACCAGCCGCATTGTGCGGTCTGACCGCCGCCCGACACCGCACCCCGCAGAACGCAGAAAGGACCCCGCCCCATGGATGCCGCCCAGACCATCCGCGACTGCATCGCCGACGTGACCGCCCTGCGCCTGCACCGCACGGGCGACCCGGCGCTGGGGGCGGCGGTGGGCAGCGTCAAAAGCCTGCAGGCGCGGCGCTTTCGGGGCACCTATGCGGACCTGATGGGCTCGCCCTCGTTCGGACCCGCAGCACAGTTCTTTCTGGAAGAGCTGTACAGCGACACCGACTACACCGACCGCGATCTGCAGTTTGGCCGCATTGCGGGCACGCTGCAGACCATGTTCCCCCAGCCCGTGGTGACCACCGCCGTGGCCCTGGCCGTGCTGCACGCACAGACCGAGGAGCTGGACCAGGACATGGGGCGCGCGTGGTTGGTGCATGAAGCCAACGCAGCCAGCGACGCCATCCGCTACACCGCAGCCTGGCGCACTGTGGGCCAGCGCCATGCACGAGCGCAGCAGTTGCAGCGCGTGCTGGCCATGGGGAATGACTTGGCGCGCCTCACGCGCACCCCCGGCCTGCGGATGATGCTGCGCATGATGCGGGGCCCGGCCAACGCGGCCGGCATGGGTGCGCTGCAGAGGTTTCTGGAGGCGGGGTTTGACACCTTCGGCCAGCTCGCGCGCCAGCGCGGCGGGGTGGAGCAGTTTCTGGCCACCATCGAGCAGCGCGAGCGCGCGCTGATGGATTTGCTCTTCGATGCCGATCCTGTCACCTGCGGGACCCAGCTCGCCAGCACACTAGGACAAGCCCGATAGCCCGCAACGCGCCCGCCTTCCACAATCTGTGCCCACCTATCAATGGCATTTGGCGAGCACAAGGAAACAAGCGCATGGAAAAGATCTGGCTCAAGAGCTACCCCCCGGGCGTCCCACACGACGTGCAGCCCGAGCAATACCGCTCTGTGGCCCACCTGCTGGAAGAGTCGTTCCGCAAACACGCATCGAGCCCGTTCTCGGTCTGCATGGACCAGTGGATGACCTACGGCGAGCTGGATCGCCGCTCGGCCGCGCTGGGTGCCTATCTGCAAAGCCTGGGCCTGGAGCCCGGTGCGCGCGTGGCCATCATGCTGCCCAACATCCCGCAGTTTGGCGTGACCATGGCCGCCGTGCTGCGCGCAGGCTACACCTGCGTGAACGTGAACCCGCTGTACACCGCCCGCGAGCTGGAGCACCAGCTCAAGGACTCAGGCGCCACGGCCATCGTGATCCTGGAGAACTTTGCCCACACGCTGGCCGAGGTCATTGACCACACGGCCGTCAAGCATGTGGTGATGGCGTCCATGGGCGACCTGCTGGGCTTCTGGTTTGGCAAATGGATCACCTTCGCCGTGCGCCACCTGGCCAAGATGGTGCCTGCCTACGACCTACCCCTGTCGAACGGCCGCAAGGTCGTCACGTTCAAGAAGGCGCTGTCGCTGGGCGAGCACAAATCCCTGGCCCCCAGCCAGGCCACGCTCGATTCGATTGCCTTCCTGCAGTACACCGGTGGCACCACGGGCCTGTCGAAAGGCGCGGTGCTCACCCACCGCAACATCGTGGCCGCCACGCTGCAGGCCGAGGCCTGGTTCACGCCCGCGCTGTCCAAGGTGGGCGACCTGAGCAAGGCCAACAGCATTGCCGCACTGCCGCTGTACCACATCTTCGCGCTCACGCTGTGCCTGCTGGCCATCCGCCAGGGCTCCAGCCTCACGCTGATCCCGAACCCGCGCGACATTCCGAAGTTCGTGGCAGAACTCAAGAAGCGCCCCTTCCACATGCTGCCTGCGGTGAACACGCTGTTCAACGCGCTGCTGCAAAACCCGCAGTTCAAGACGCTGGATTTTTCGCACCTGTGCGTGTCGCAGGCCGGGGGCATGGCGGCCAGCGAGGGCACGGCCAAGCAGTGGCAGAAGGTGACCGGCAGCACCATGATCGAAGGCTGGGGCATGAGCGAGACCTGCGCCATCGGCACCAACAACCCGGTGATCAGCACCACCTTCAGCGGCAACATCGGCCTGCCCTTGCCGGGCATCGACATCGCCATCAAGGACGACGAAGGCAACAGCCTGCCCCAGGGCGAGTCGGGCGAGATCTGCATCCGCGGCCCCAACGTGATGGTGGGCTACTACAACCAGCCCGAAGAAAACGCCAAGGCCTTCACGCCCGATGGTTTCATGCGCACGGGCGACATCGGCATCATGGACCCGCAGGGCTACACCCGCATCATCGACCGCAAGAAGGACATGATCCTGGTGAGCGGCTTCAATGTGTTCCCCAATGAACTGGAGCAGGTCATCAGCCTGTGCCCCGGCGTGGTCGAATGCGCAGCCATTGGCGTGCCCGATGAGAAGCAGGGCGAGGCCATCAAGGTGTTCATCATCAAGAACGACCCGGCCCTGACCGAGGACGAGGTGGCCAACTACTGCCACCAGAACCTCACGGGCTACAAGCGTCCCAAGTACATCGAGTTCCGCGACGAGCTGCCCAAGAGCAATGTGGGCAAGATCTTGCGCAGGGAATTGCGCAAGGCTTGACGCTGTTCACAAGGGCAGCGCGCCAAGCGCCGCCCCCTGCCACCTCCCCAAGGGCGCTTCGGCGCCCTTTTTCTTGGGTTCCGACCATGCAGGTCGGCCGCCTGCACTAGGTGCTCCAATGTCTGTATCTCCGGGTTTTTACTGACTGGCAAACGTTTGCGCAAACGTTTGCTTTCGTTATCATCCCGATCGCGACAAGGCACCGGGCATCCGTAGCCGCTCCTTTTTTGGGGCGCTGCCGGGGATTTCCCTACACGCTGTCGGTCGCCTTAGGGCGACGCTGAATAAGCCTCCGCGATGCGGCGGGCCCTGGATCGGGATGGGCTGCAAGGCGCAAACCACAGTGATAGCCGTAGCTATCGCGAGGATTTGCAACGCTGCAGACCGTCCTGAGCCAGGGATGCGCCGGGCGCGAGAGGCTTGTTCAGCGTTGCCTCAGTCCACATTCCAACCTGGAGACAACACCCATGCAGTTCACCCGCCGTTCCGTTCAGACCGCCGCCGCCCTCGCCGTTGTGGGCAGCCTGCTGGCCAGCCCTGCGTTTGCGCAGGACAAGCCCAAGATCGCGCTCATCATGAAGTCGCTGGCCAACGAGTTCTTCCGCACCATGGAAGACGGCGCCAAGGCGCACCAGAAGGCCCATGCCAAGGAATACACGCTGGTGGCCAATGGCATCAAGAACGAGACCGACACGGCAGCCCAGATCAAGATGATCGAGCAGGCCGTGGCCCAGAAGGTCAGCGCCATCGTGCTGGCCCCCGCCGACTCCAAGGCGCTGGTGCCCGTGGTCAAGACGGCCATCGACAAGGGCATCCTCGTGGTCAACATCGACAACCAGCTCGATGCCGACGCGCTGAAGGAAAAGAACATCACCGTGCCCTTCGTGGGCCCAGACAACCGTGCTGGCGCCAAGCTGGTGGGCGACCACCTGGCCAAGACGCTGAAGGCCGGCGACAAGGTCGGCATCATCGAAGGCGTGTCCACCACCTTCAATGCGCAGCAGCGCACCCTGGGCTACCAGGACGCCATGAAAGCCGCCAACATCACCGTGGTGGGCGTGCAGTCAGGCAACTGGGAGATTGAAAAGGGCAACACCGTGGCCGCCGGCATGATGCGCGAGCACCCTGACCTCGTGGCCCTGCTGGCCGGCAACGACAGCATGGCCTTGGGCGCCGTGGCCGCCGTGAAGGCCGCAGGCAAGACCGGCAAGGTGCAGGTGGTGGGCTACGACAACATCGGCGCCATCAAGCCCATGCTGGCCGACGGCCGCGTGCTGGCCACCGCCGACCAGTACGCCGCCAAGCAGGCCGTGTTTGGTATCGAACTGGCACAGAAGGCCCTGGCCGCCAAGACGCCGCAGAACCAGCTGCCCGCCACGGTGAAGACGGAGGTGGTGCTGGTGACGAAAGACAGCAAGTAAGCCTCGGAGCGGAGAACAAAGCTCTTCTGGCGTTGTTGCCGTGTCTTGTCGTACTTCCAGTACTGCCTGCGACACGGCGCCTAGCCAGAACCGCTTCGCTGAGCTTTGTTCACCGCTCAAGACATAAAGCCCGCTCTGCAGTCGCCCCCATCACACCACCATGCTCAGCCCCTCCGCCGCCCGACAAGCCACGCCTCTGCTCGCCATCCAGGCCGTGGGCAAGGACTACACCGCCACCGTGCTCGATGGCGTGAACGTGGAGCTCTTTGCGGGCGAGGTGCTGGCGCTGACCGGGGAAAACGGCGCGGGCAAGAGCACGCTGTCCAAGCTCCTCTGCGGGCTGGAACAGCCCACACGCGGCGGCATGCAGCTGGCGGGGCAGGCCTACGCCCCCACGTCGCGCCGCGATGCCGAGCGCCACGGCGTGCGCATGGTGATGCAGGAGCTGGGCCTGGTGCCCACGCTCACCGTGGCCGAGAATTTGTTGATGGGCCGCCTGCCGCACCGCCTGGGCTGGCTGCAGCGCGATCTGCTGCACGCCGCCGCCCGCGCGCAGCTGGCCAAGATCGGGCTCGACAGCATCGACCCCGCCACACCGGTCTCGCAGCTGGGCATCGGCCAGCAGCAGATGGTGGAGATTGCGCGCAACCTGCAGGACGACACACGCATCCTGGTGCTCGACGAGCCCACGGCCATGCTCACGCCGCGCGAGACCAATTACCTGTTTGAGCAGATCGCGCACCTCACCGCACGCGGCGTGGCCATCATCTACGTGTCGCACCGGCTCGAAGAACTGCGCCGCATTGCCGACCGCGTGGCCGTGCTGCGCGACGGCCGACTGGTGGACGTGCGTCCCATGGCCGGCATGAGCGAAGACGACCTGGTGCAGCGCATGGTGGGCCGCGTGGTGAGCGACCTGGACCACCGCCCGCGCCGCCCTGTGGGCCCGGTGGTGATGAGCGCTGACAAGCTGGGCCGGGGCACCGCCGTGCAGGACGTGAGCCTGGAGCTGCGCGCGGGCGAGATCTTCGGCATTGCCGGGCTGGTTGGATCGGGCCGCACCGAGCTGGTGCGCCTGCTGTTTGGCGCCGACCGGGCAGACCGTGGCAGCGTGACGCTGCACCCGAATTCAGAGCAAAAACAGCCGCAAGCGCTAGTGAATCATGCGCCAGCAGCTACACAAAACATAGCAAATTCACCCACACTAGCACCCACCGCCCCCCGCACTTGGCAGCGGGGTTTCGCATCGCCGCTGCAGGCCATCGCCGCCGGTGTAGGCCTGGTCACCGAAGACCGCAAATCGCAGGGCCTGCTGCTCTCGCAGCCCATCCGCATCAACGCCACGCTGTCTGACCTATCGGCCGTGTCGCGCGGCGGCTGGCTGCAGCGCGGGCTCGAAAGCCGTCTGGTGCAGGGGTTCATCCGCACCCTGCGCGTGCGCTGCCACGGCCCCGAGCAACCCGTGGGCCAGCTATCTGGCGGCAACCAGCAAAAGGTGGTGTTTGCCCGCTGGCTGCACCGCGAAGGCCGCGTGCTGCTGCTGGACGAACCCACGCGCGGCGTGGACGTGGGCGCGCGCGCCGAGCTGTACGGCGAGCTGGACCGCATGGCCGCCGAGGGCCGCGCGCTGCTGATGGTGTCGTCCGACCTGCGCGAGCTCATGGCCATGGCCGACCGCATCGGCGTGATGAGCGCAGGCCGCCTGGTGGCCGTGTTCGAGCGCGGCGAGTGGTCCGAGCAATCGCTGCTGGCAGCCGCGTTCTCCGAGCCCGGCGGACGCACCAGCACCACCCCTTCAACTTCTTCTCCTGTGACCGCATGAACGCCCCAAACGCATCTGCCGCGCCCGCTGCGGCACCCTCCTCCGCCTCGGTCTGGCGCAGCCAGCTGGGCACCTACCTGGGCCTGATGGCCGTTTTGGCGGGCATGGTGGCGCTGTTCTCGTCGCTGTCCGAGTATTTCTGGAGCGCCGAAACCTTCATCACCATCGCCAACGAAATCCCGGCCCTGGCCGTGATGGCCGTGGGCATGACCTTTGTGCTCATCATCGCGGGCATCGATTTGTCGGTGGGCTCGGTGATGGCGCTGGCCGCCGCCACCTCGGCCGCCGCCATCCTGCAATGGGGCTGGACGGTGCCCGCTGCGGCTGCCCTGGCACTGGCCACCGGCCTGGTGTGCGGCACCATCACCGGCATGATTTCCGTCGCATGGCGGTTGCCCTCGTTCATCGTGTCGCTGGGCATGCTCGAGGCCGTGCGTGGCAGCGCGTATGTGGTGACCGACTCGCGCACGCAGTACGTGGGCGATGCGATCTCGTGGCTGTCGGCACCCTTCTTTGGCGGCATCTCGTTCGCGTTCTTGCTGGCCGTGGTGCTGGTGGTGGTGGCACAGCTGGTGCTGTCGCGCACGGTGTTCGGCCGCTGCGTGGTGGGCATTGGCACCAATGAAGAAGCCATGCGCCTGGCCGGCGTGGACCCGCGCCCCATCCGCGTCATCGTGTTTTCCATGACCGGCCTGCTCGCGGGCCTGGCGGGGCTGATGCAATCGGCCCGGCTGGAAGCCGCCGACCCCAACGCCGGCACCGGCATGGAGCTGCAGGTGATTGCCGCCGTGGTGATTGGCGGCACCAGCCTCATGGGCGGGCGCGGCTCGGTGGTCAACACCGCGTTTGGCGTGCTCATCATCGCGGTGCTGGAGGCAGGCCTGGCCCAGGTCGGCGCGAGCGAGCCCAGCAAGCGCATCATCACGGGTTTTGTGATCGTGGCGGCCGTCATTGTGGACACGCTGCGCCAGCGCCGCGCCGCCCGCTGAACCTGTTTCAACACACCGATTTTTCTTCTTCCTGCATGGCTACTATCAAGGACGTTGCGCGCCACGCCGAGGTGTCCGTCACCACGGTGTCGCACGTGGTCAACGGCACGCGCCGCGTGAGCCCCGAGGGGCGCGAGCGCGTCGAGGCCGCCATCCGCGCCCTGGGCTATGTGCCCAGCGCCATTGCGCGCAGCCTCAAAAGCAACAACACGCGCACGCTGGGCATGCTGATCCCCAACAGCTCCAACCCCTACTTTGCCGAGATCGTGCACAGCGTGGAAGACCGCTGCTTTGGCGCGGGCTACAACGTCATCCTGTGCAACACCAACGACGAGGCGCACCGCCAGGGCACCTACCTGCAGGTGCTGGCCGAGCGGCGCATCGACGGGCTCATCGTGGTCTCTACCGGGCACGACGCCACGCTGGCCACGCAGTTGGCGGGCCTGTCCATCCCCACCGTGCTGGTGGACCGCGAAATCGACATCGCCGGGCAACAACCCTGCGACCTGGTGGAAACCGCCCACATGCAGGGTGGCCTGCTGGCCACGCGCCACCTGCTGTCGCTGGGCCACCGGCGCATTGCCTGCATTGGCGGCCCCGAAGGCATTGCCCCCAGCGAGCAGCGCATTGCCGGCTGGCGCACGGCGCTGACCGATGCGGGCTGCGGCACCGGCGAGGGCCTGCTGTGGCACGGCAACTTCACGAGCCAGGGTGGCTACGAGGCCATGCACGCCGTGCTGCGCGCGCCCGAGCCGCCCACTGCTGTCTTCGTGTGTAACGACCTCATGGCCATGGGCGCGCTGTGCGCCGCGCACGAGCGCGATCTGCGCGTGCCCGAGGCACTGTCCATCGTGGGTTTTGACGACATCGAATTGGCCGCCTTCACCAGCCCGCCGCTCACCACCGTGGCCCAGCCCAAGCAGCGCATCGGCGCACTGGCCGTGGACATGCTGCTGGAGCGCATCGACGGCAAGCGCCAGGACGCGCGCAAGGTGATGCTGCAGCCCGAGCTGCGCGTGCGCGCCTCCACGGCCCATGCACCCGAAGGTGCGGCATGAGTACCACCCACACGCCCCGCATCGCCGTCGTCGGCAGCCTGAACATGGACCTGGTGCTGCAGGTGCAACACGCACCCGGCCCCGGCGAGACCGTGCTGGCCGACGCCCTGCACCTGGTGCCCGGTGGCAAGGGCGGCAACCAGGCCGTGGCCTGCGCGCGCCAGGGCGCCCGGGTGGCCCTGTTCGGCCGCGTGGGCGACGATGGCTACGGCCACACGCTGCGCGCCGGGCTCGACGCCGACGGCATCGACCACAGCGGTGTGCAGACCGACACCGACACCACCACCGGCGTGGCCGCCATCACGGTGGAAGCGACAGGGCAGAACCGCATCGTGGTCGTGCCCGGCGCCAATGGCCGCTTCGTGCTGGATGCCCCCGCGCTGGGCGCTGCGCTGCAAGGCGCAGGCAGCCTGGTGCTGCAGTTCGAAACCCCCCTGCCCCAGGTACTGGCCGCCGCCGAGATGGCCCATGCGGCGGGCTGTCCGGTGGTGCTGAACCCCTCGCCCATCCAGCCCCTGCCCGATGCGATGTGGCCGCTGGTGCACACGCTGGTCGTGAACGAGGTGGAAGCCGCCGCGCTGGCAGGCCAGAACGTCGCCACGCCCGCCGATGCCGCGCAGGCCGCACAAGCCCTGCGCGCCAAGGGCCCCACCCAGGTGGTGGTGACCCTGGGCGCAGCGGGCGCCGTGGCCGCCGATGCCGCAGGCAACCGCTACCACCCCGGCCTGGTCGTGAAGGCGGTAGATACCACCGCAGCGGGCGACACCTTCCTGGGTGCGCTGGCCGTGGCGCTGGCACGCGGCGAGCCTCTGGACGCCGCCGTGCGCGAAGGCATCCGCGCATCGGCGCTGTGCGTCACCCAGCCCGGCGCCCAGCCCTCCATCCCCACCCGCGCCGCCGTGGCGCACAGCCCCCAAC
>NZ_JBWKYJ010000013.1:0-83410 GCF_059423685.1 Acidovorax sp. GW460-11-11-14-LB4
CACCGCCCCCTGCAGCACCGGCAGCCACGGCGCCCGCCGCTGCTCCGGTGGTTACAAGCCCTGCATTGCCCCCCGTGGCGCCCCCGATTTCCGTTGCTGCACCTGCGCCGGTTGCACCACCCACGCCCGCCACACCACCGGCTGCGCCAGTGGCAGCATCTGCAACCTCGGCTGCGCCCACTGCCCCGGCGCCTGAGCGCAAAGGCTGGCTGGACCGCCTCAAGGCGGGCCTGCGCAAGACCGGCAGCAGCATTGCCACCGTCTTCACCGGCACGCAGATTGACGACGCGCTGTATGAGGAGCTGGAAGAGGCCCTGCTGATGGCCGACACCGGCGTGAAAGCCACCACACACCTGCTGACGGACCTCAAGCGCCGCGTGAAGGACAGCAAGACCACCGACCCTGCGGCAGTCAAGGGCCTGCTGGCCGACGCGCTGGCCGACCTGCTGCGCCCGCTCGAAAAAGCCCTGGTGATTGGCGAGCACACCCCCACCGTGATCATGGTGGCTGGCGTGAACGGCGCGGGCAAGACCACCTCCATCGGCAAGCTCACCAAGCACCTGGCGGGTGAAGGCGCCGCCGTGCTGCTGGCCGCCGCCGACACCTTCCGCGCCGCTGCCCGCGAGCAGCTGGGCGTGTGGGCCGACCGCAACACGGTCGAGATCGTGAGCCAGGAAGGCGGCGACCCTGCCGCCGTGAGCTTTGATGCCGTAACCGCCGGCAAGGCGCGCGGCAAGGATGTGGTGCTGGTGGACACCGCCGGCCGCCTGCCCACACAGCTGCACCTGATGGAGGAGCTGAAAAAGATCCGCCGCGTGGTCACCAAGGCCGACGCCACGGCCCCGCACGAGGTGCTGCTGGTGATCGACGGCAACACCGGCCAGAACGCGCTGGCCCAGGTGCGTGCGTTTGACGATGCGCTGCAGCTCACCGGCCTGATCGTCACCAAACTGGACGGCACGGCCAAGGGCGGCGTGCTGGCCGCCATCGCGCAGGAACGCCCCATCCCGGTGTATTTCATCGGTGTGGGCGAAAAGCTCGAAGACCTGGAAACCTTCAATGCCCGCGAATTTGCCCAGGCCTTGCTGAGCTGAGCCTCACGATCTGCGTTCAACCATGGTGTGAAATGGCCCCATCCGGGGCCATTTACACGTTTACGGATCGCAGCGTTTCCTCCATCATGGGTTTCCCCTTGGAAAGCACGGAGGCCCATGTTCATTGAGCTGGTCAAAGGCGTTGCGCTGCTGCTGGCGCTGTGCTTTCTGCATGGGTTCAACATCCGGGTCTGGCGCCAGCACCCGTGGGTGGGCCAGGTTTTTTCGGGGCTGATCTTCGGCGGGATCTGCGTGGTGGGCATGCTCACCCCAGTGGTGCTGATGCCGGGCGTGATCTTTGACGCGCGCTCGGTGGTGCTGAGCATGGCCGGCCTGTTTGGCGGCCCACTGGTGGCGGGCATTGCGGCGCTGATGGCGGCCACCGGGCGCCTGTGGCTGGGGGGCGCGGGTGCCGAGGTGGGGCTGATGGTGATCGCGCTGTGCACGGCCATGGGGCTGGTGTACCGCGAGGGCCGCGCCCGGGGGCGGCTGGGGGTGGAGCCCGTCCCCCTCGCGCTGTTCGGGCTGCTGCTGCACACGGCGGTGATCGCACTGTTTCAGCTGCTGCCCGCCGAGGCCGTGCAGCGCATCAACCAGACGCTGGCCCTGCCCTATCTGCTGACCTTCACCCCCGCCACGGTGGTTCTGGGCCTGCTGCTGCACGATGTGGAGCAACGCATGGCCACCGAGCGTGCACTCACTGGCACGGCAGCCCGCCTGCATGCCATCACGCAGGCCATCCCCGATGTGCTGCTGGTGCTGGATGCCCAGGGCCGGTATGTCGAGGTGCTGTCCCCCAACGACTCCGCCCTGGTGGCCAGCGCCCCCGTGCTGGTGGGCCAGCGGCTGCACGATGTGCTGCCCGCCGAGCAGGCCGAACGGTTCATGCAGCTCATCCGGGACACGCTGCAGTCTGGCCAGACCCACAGCGTGGAGTATGAAATGCAGACCTTGTCCGGGCTGCGCCAGTTTGAGGGGCGCACCCAGCCCCTGGGCGTGCAGGTGGGCGGCCAGGCGGCTGTGGTGTTTCTGGCCCGAGACATCACCAAGCGCAAGCAGGCAGAAAGTGCTTTGCGAGAGTCCGAGCTGCGCTTTCGCTCGCTGCTGCGCAATATTCCGTCCATCTCAGTGCAGGGCTACCTGCAGGACGGCACCACCAGCTACTGGAACCAGGCGTCCGAACAACTGTACGGCTACACGGCCGAAGAAGCCCTGGGCGGCAACCTGCTCGACCTCATCATCCCGCCGCCCATGCGCGACGATGTGCGGGCGCACATGCAGCACATGTTCGCCACCGGCGAGGTGATCCCGGCGGGCGAGCTGCAACTGCAGCGCAAGGACGGCACGCCGGTGCATGTGTTCTCCAGCCACGCCTACATCCAGGTGCCGGGCCACCCGCCCGAGATGTTCTGCATCGACATCGACATCTCGGGCCGCAAGGCCGCCGAGGACGAGGCACGCTACCTGGCGTTCTACGACGCACTCACGCAACTGCCCAACCGCCGCCTGCTGGTGGACCGACTGCAGCAGGTGCTGGTCAACGGTGCGCGCTCGGGCCTCACCACGGCCGTGCTGTTTGTGGACCTGGACAACTTCAAGACCCTGAACGACACCCGGGGCCACGAGGTGGGCGACCTGCTGCTCAAGGACGTTGCCCAGCGCCTGCGCAGCTGTGTGCGCGAGCAGGACACCGTGGCCCGCCTCGGAGGTGACGAGTTTGTGGTGGTGCTGCAGAACCTGAGCAGTGACGCCCCCGAGGCCGCCGCGCAGGCGCGCACGCTGGGCGAGCTGATCCTGGCGCAATTGCGCCAGCCCTACGAGCTGGCGGGGCACGAACACCACTTCACCGCCAGCATCGGCGTGACCCTGCTCAATCACCAGCGCGACTCGGTGGACGAGGTGCTCAAGCAGGCCGACATGGCCATGTACCGTGCCAAGGACGCCGGGCGCAACACACTGCGCTTTTTTGACCCCGACATGCAGCAGGCCGTGAACCGCCGCGCCCGGCTGGAAACCGAGCTGCACAACGGCCTGCGGCGCGCGCAGTTCCTGCTGCTGTACCAGCCGCAGGTGGACAGCCAGGGGCGCGTGACCGGCGCAGAGGCCCTGGTGCGCTGGCAGCATCCGGTCCAGGGCATGGTGCCGCCGTCGGAGTTCATTCCGCTGGCGGAAGAATCGGGCCTCATCCTGCCACTGGGGCACTGGGTCATGGAAACCGCCCTGCGCCAGCAGGCCCGCTGGCAACAAGACCCGCAGTTTGCGCAGCTGAGCCTTGCCATCAACGTGAGCGCACGCCAGTTTCTGCAAGACGACTTTGTGGCCCAGGTGCTGGCGCTGGTGCAGCAGACCGGCGCCAACCCCGCGCAGATCAAACTGGAGCTGACCGAAAGCCTGCTGCTGGACAACGTGGACAGCGTGATCGCCACCATGCGCGCCCTCAAGGCCCATGGCCTGGGGTTTTCGCTGGACGACTTTGGCACGGGCTACTCGTCGCTCAGCTACCTCAAGCGCCTGCCACTGGACCAGATCAAGATCGACCAGGGCTTTGTGCGCGACGTGCTGCTGGACGCCAGCGACGCGGCCATCGCCCGCTCCATCATCGCGCTGGCAGGCAGCCTGGGCCTGTCCGTGATCGCCGAGGGGGTGGAGACCACCGCCCACTACCAATTTCTTTTGGCCCATGGCTGCCAGGCTTTTCAGGGCTACCTGTTTGGCCGCCCGCTGACGCTCGAAGACTTTGAAAGCCGGGTGCGGCAAGAGGTGTA
Source organism: Acidovorax sp. GW460-11-11-14-LB4 (assembly GCF_059423685.1). Classification (NCBI taxonomy): domain Bacteria; kingdom Pseudomonadati; phylum Pseudomonadota; class Betaproteobacteria; order Burkholderiales; family Comamonadaceae; genus Acidovorax; species Acidovorax sp. GW460-11-11-14-LB4. The sequence goes on from NZ_JBWKYJ010000013.1 coordinate 3,860, forward strand.
GCTGGGGGGCGGAGACTGCCACCACGCCAGCCATCGGGTACCCGGCGAAAGGAAACAAGAAAAAGGGCAAGGCAACATTCAAGTTCTCTTTCCATGGCGTCGATATCTCTGTGTGGAAGCCCTGGAGGTGTCCCATGAAGATTGAATCGTCCGCCCTGCAGATGCAGGCCCAGCACGTTGCCAGCCGCGTGCACACCCAAAGCAGCCGCTTTGAAGCCTGGGTCGGCGAGCGCCGCCCCACCAGCGCCCCTGGCCTTACCCGAGCGAGCCCGGCCGTGCAAATTTCCAGCGCTGCACGCGTGGCCCGCGCCGCCCAGGAGGCCATCGACCCCACCCATGCCGCAGATGCCGCGCCCGGCAGCAGCCCCAGCGACGGCCTGACACCCCAGCTCGCCATGATCCGCGACCTGATTGCCCGCATGACGGGCGTGCAGGTGCGGGTGTACACCGGCCAGACGGATCCCGCACTCTCCCCACCCGCCAGCCGCCCCGCGACAACGCCGACCGCCGATGCAGGCCGTCCCCGTGCCGGGTGGGGCCTGCTGGTGGAGCAGCGCGAAGTGGTCGTAGAAACCGAAAGCACCCAGTTTGCCGCCCAGGGCATCGTGCGCACCGCCGACGGGCGGGAAATCCGCTTCAGCCTGCAGCTGGATATGCAGCGCAGCTACCGCCAGGAATCATCGTTCAGCCTGCGCCTGGGCGACGCTGTGGCGGTAGACCCGCTGGTCATCAACTTCGACGGCTCGGCCGCGCAGTTGCAGGACCTGCGCTTTGCGTTCGACCTGGACAGCGACGGCCAGACCGACAATGTGCCCCTGCTCTCAGGCAACCGGGGCTACCTGGCCCTGGACCTGAACCACAACAGCCGCATCGACAACGGCCGGGAGCTGTTCGGCCCCGGCACCGGCAACGGCTTTGCCGAACTGGCCGCCTATGACAGCGACGGCAACGGCTGGATTGACGAGGCGGACCCGGTCTTTCAGCAGCTGCAGGTGTGGACTCCATCGGCGGATGGCGCCGAGGGCGCCGAGGGCGCCGGCAGCCTGCGCACCTTGGCCGACGTGGGCGTGGGCGTGGGCGCACTCTCCACCAACGCCGTCGCCACCCCTTTTGCCCTGCGCGCCGCCGACAACGCCAGCCTGGGCACCGTGCGCTCCACCAGCGCCTACCTGCGGGAAAACGGCAGCGTGGGCACAGTGCAGCAGGTGGATCTGACCGTCTGACGGTATTGCAGCGCCAGCCCGTTACTATAATTTTTATAGCTTCACAGGCATGAAACACTAGCGCTTGATGGCAATTTAACTTAAAAAAAGTCCAACGGTATCAATGAGCAACCCGACGGGAACTCCGGGCTTAGCACTCAATCAGAGAGAGTGCTAATATCATGGCTTAGAGGAAAGGATTCCCGGAATGAACATTCAATCTGGAACCGCGACGATGTCTCTGGCGCCCGCCAATCCCTGGGCGCTGGTGCCCCCCTTGGGCAATCTGGACGCCTACATTTCGGCCGTCAACCGCCTGCCGCTGCTCACGCACGAAGAAGAGCAGACCTACGCACGCCAGCTCAAGGACAACAACGATCTGGACGCCGCCGGCCGGCTGGTGATGTCGCACCTGCGCCTCGTGGTTTCGATTGCACGCCAGTACCTGGGCTACGGACTGCCCCATGGCGACCTGATCCAGGAAGGCAATGTGGGCCTGATGAAGGCCGTCAAGCGCTTCGACCCCGACCAGGGCGTACGCCTGGTGAGCTACGCCATGCACTGGATCAAGGCCGAGATCCACGAATACATCCTGAAGAACTGGCGCATGGTCAAGGTGGCGACCACCAAAGCGCAGCGCAAGCTGTTCTTCAACCTGCGCTCCATGAAGCAGGGCTTCAAGGCCGATGCCTCAGCCGCCGATGCCGCCACGCACCGCGACACCCTGTCGGACCATGAGATCGACGCCGTGGCCGCGCAGCTCAATGTGAAGCGCGAAGAAGTCATCGAAATGGAAACCCGCATGGCGGGTGGCGACGTATTGCTGGACCCGGCCCCCGCCGACGATGGCGAGCAGGCGTTTGGCCCCATTGCCTACCTGGCCGATGCATCGCACGAGCCCACGGCCATGATCGAGTCGCGCCAACGTGACGCCCTGGCTACCGACGGCATTGCCAACGCACTGGCCAGCCTGGACGACCGCAGCCGCCGCATCGTGGAAGAGCGCTGGCTCAAGGTCAATGACGACGGCAGCGGCGGCATGACGCTGCACGACCTGGCGGCGGTGTACGGCGTGAGCGCCGAGCGCATTCGCCAGATCGAAGTGGCTGCCATGAAGAAGATGAAAAAGGCCCTGGCCGAATACGCCTGACCGGTCCGGGCAGCGGGGTTAATATCCCCTGCTGCAGAAGTTGCCTCGCGGGGCCCCAGTTCTGGGGCCCCGCGTCGTTTGGGCCCCCGAATATTCTTCAAGGAGATTGCACCCCATGCCCTCACGTCCCGCCTTTCCTGGCCGTGTTTCCCGCCGTGCTTCGCTGTTGATCGCGCTGGCTGCCGCATCCCCCTGGGCCCTGGCGCAAAGCGCCGGCAAGGCTGCTGCCACTGCGCCCGCGCCGCTGGCCTGGCCCACCAAGCCGCTGAAGATCATCGTGGGCTTTCCTGCGGGCTCGTCGCCGGACCTGACGGCACGCACGTTCTCGGAGCCCCTGTCCAAGGCCCTGGGCCAGCCCGTGATTGTGGACAACAAGGTGGGCGCAGGCGGCAACATTGGCGCCGACGCAGTGGCCAAGGCCCGTGACGATCACACCATCGGGCTGATGATCAACGGCAACATGACGATTGCCAAGCTGCTGAACCCGGCGGTTCCGTATGACCCGATCAAGGACCTGGCACCGCTGAGCCTGATCGGCACCTCACCGCTGATTCTGACTGCACCCGTCAACCAGCCCGGCGTGGCCGCCAACAGCAGTGCCCGCGACTTCTTCGTGGCAGCACGCAATGGTGGTGACAAGTGGAGCTACGGCACGCCAGGCGTGGGCACGGTGGGCCACATCGGCACCGAGCTGCTCAAGGCGCGCAGCAACATCAACCCCGTGCATGTGCCCTACCCTGGCTATCCGCAGGTGGCCAACGCGATGCTGGGCGGCCAGCTGCAGATGGCGCTGCTGCCCCCGGCGCTGGCGCAGGCCCAGGTGCGTGCGGGCAAGCTGCGCGCGATCGGAGTGACCTCCTCCGGGCGCAGCCCGCTGGCACCTGAGGTGCCGAGCTTGGCCGAGGCAGGCATCAGCAACTTCAACCTGGAAATCTGGAACGCCTTCGCAGCGCCTTCCACCATGCCCAAGCCCATCCAGGCCAAGCTGGCCGCTCTGATCAGCGAGATCGCCCGCAGCGAAGACGTGCGCAGCAAACTATTTCAGCAGGGGTGGCAGACGGTGGGATCGTCTCCCGAAGGCCTGGCCAACCGCATAAAGGCCGACACCAATCTGCTGGGCGGCGTGATTGCGATGCGGGGCATCAAGGCCGAATAAGGCCCGAGAGCACCAGAGCTAGTGCGGGGCCGCGCAGTGCCTCGCATAACGGCGGCCTGGCACAGGCCCCGGGTCACTCAGGGGCTGGGGGCTCAGCCCCCGGCCTCGGCCAACAACACCTTCACATCGGCCGCCAGGGCCTGTGCGCCGCTGCCATAGCGGTTGTAGACCCGCAGGCGCCCTGAGGGGTCGTACACGTAGCTACCTGCAGAGTGGTCCATGGTGTAGCTGGTGGGCGTCTTGCCATCGACTTTCTTGTAATAGATCTTGAAGTCCTTGGCGACGGCGGCCAGCTGCTCGGGTGTGCCGTACAGCGCCAAGAAGCTCGGGTCGAAGTTGGCCATGTAGGCCTTGAGCACTTCGGGCGTGTCGCGCTCCGGGTCCACCGTTACAAAAATGCCCTGCAGACGGCCTGCGTCCTTGCCCAGCATCTGCTTGACCTCGGCCAGCTCCTGCATCGACGTGGGACACACGTCGGGGCACTGGGTGTAGCCGAAGAACACCACCACCACTTTGCCGGCAAAGTCCTTGATGTGGCGTGGCTGGCCGTTGTGGTCGGTCAGTGGAATGTCGCGGGCGTACTCAGCGCCGGTGACGTCCACGCCGCGGAATTCGGCCTTTTTCTCGGAACACGCACTCAGGAGGCCTGTAGCGCATATGGATATTGCACCAGCCGCTATCAATTGAAGAGCTTTTCGTTTCTGCATGGAGATCATCACAGCACATAGTGGTCCACTAGCAGTGCAGCAAACAGCACGCTCAGGTGGATAAGGGAGAAGCGGAAGGTCTTGCGGGCCAGAGCGTCCGAATAATTGCGCCACAGCGCGAACGCGTACCCGCAGAAACCCAGACTGAGGAGCACGGCGGCAACCAGATAAATCCAGGAACTCATGCCGTAGATGAAAGGCATCATGCACCCGGCCAGCAGGATCAGCGTGTACAAGAACACCTGCAACCGCGTGAACTCGTTGCCGTGCGTGACCGGCAGCATGGGCAGGCCAGACTTGCGGTAGTCCTCCACCCGGTACAAGGCCAACGCCCAGAAATGCGGTGGCGTCCACAAAAAGATGATGAGGAAGAGGATAAGCGCCTCGGGCCCTACATCGTTGGTCATGGCCGCCCAACCCAGCACCGGTGGCATGGCCCCCGAGGCGCCGCCAATGACGATGTTCTGGGGCGTCAAGGGCTTGAGGATCACGGTGTAGACCACCGCGTAACCCACAAAGGTGGCAAAGGTGAGCCACATGGTCAGCGGGTTGATCCAGACATACAGCAGCAGGGAGCCGGCGGCACAGAGTACGGCCGAGAACAGCAGGGTCTGCGCGTTGGACAGCTCGCCCTTGGCCGTGGGCCGCCAGGCGGTGCGCTTCATTTTGGCGTCAATGCCTTGCTCGACGATGCAATTGAACGCGGCTGCAGCACCAGCCACCAGCCACACGCCCAGGCAGGCCAGCGCCATGTGGCCCAGTTGCGCAGCGTTGGGCAGGCCGGGCACAGCCAGCACCATGCCGATCAGCGCACAAAAGACGATGAGCTGCACCACGCGGGGCTTGGTCAGCGCATAAAACTGCTGGAACCGCGAGGGCGGCGCAGCAACGGCGGAGGGGGCAACACTCATGCAGATACTCTCGATGCGCCCGTGGGCGCGGAAAACTCTCGGGGCGCGGGCGCTGCGCGGCTGGACACCAGGGCCCAAGTCAACACCACCACCAAAGCTGCGGCACCGCCGGTATGCAGCACCGCCGCCACCAGCGGCCAGTCCAGCACCACGTTGGACAAACCCGTCACCAGTTGCAGCAAGGCCAGCCCGCCGATCCACCGCGCCTGCGTGGGCAACACGCCACTGCGATGAAAGCGCCAGGCCACCAGGCCCAGCGCCAGTAGCACCACATAGGCCATCAGGCGGTGCACGTAGTGAATGGCGGTGAGCGCTGCAAAGCTGATGTGGCTGCCGTCTTGCAACAGGCCCAGCTTGCGCCAGATCTGGAAGCCTTGCGCAAAGTCCATGGCTGGCCACCAGCTGCCCTGGCAGGTGGGGAAGGTAGTGCATGCCAGCACCGCGTAGTTGGTGCTGACCCAGCCACCCAGCACCACCTGCAGGGCCAGCAGCAGCGCGGTCACCACCAGCCCCCAGCGCAGCGCGGGGGACAGGGCCGCCGGTGAGCGCCCCTGGGCACTGTGGGTGTGTCGTACCGCCTGCACACACAACAGGGCCAGCAGCACCAGGCCACCGATCAGGTGGAGGGTGACGATGGCGGGAAAGAGCTTCATGGTCACCGTGAGCGCGCCAAACGCACCCTGCAGGCACACCCACAACAAGGTCACCGTAGGCCACCAGGGACTGAGCGGAGGCGCCTGCCCGCCATCGCGCTGGGCGCGCCGCAGCTGCACCCAGGAGGAGACAGTGATGACGATGATCAGCACCCCCACCCCCGTGGCGAGGTAACGGTGGATCATCTCGATCCAGGCCTTGCCGTGGGTCACCGGGCCGGTGGGCATGGCCTGCTGGGCGGCTGATATCTCGGCGCGGGCGCCCACCGGGCTGGCACTGCCATAGCAGCCGGGCCAGTCGGGACAACCGAGGCCCGAGTCGGTCAGGCGCGTGAAAGCGCCAAACAGCACCAGATCAAACGTGAGGAACAGCGTGAGCACCGTGAGCGCCTGCAGGCGCCGCATGGGAGAGCTGCGGCGGTTACGCGCCCACACCCAGACCAGCGGCCCCAGGGCGATCACCAGGCCGAGCAGCATCAGCTCGAGCACTGGAGCCAGGTCGTAAATCGGTTGGGTATCGGTCATGGCTTGACCGGCCGCCCCGGCTCATCCCACGAAGAAGAAGCGCGCAGCAGACGCTCCAGATCACGCTTGGCCTTAGCGGCGCCACCGGTGTCCATGGCGGCCGGAAAACGCATCATCCAGTTGCCCATCGGGTCCACCACATAGAGGTGGTCCGCCAGCTGCTGGCCCGGGGCAGGCTCCAGCCAGGCCTTGAGCGCGCCCGGGTCCACCCGCAACACGGTGGCCTGTTGCAGGGCGGGAGTGAGGGCGGCCGGAGGCAAAGCGTTGTCGTTGATCAGCCAGACCCAGTCCACACGGTCCTTTTCCTTGCCCAGGCTCTCGCGCAGCTGGCGCTGCAGGTACAGGTGCTTCTGGCAGGCCGGATCACAGTCGCCCCCCGCCACGCTCACCAGCAACCATTGGCCTTTGAGGGCCTCCAGCCGGGCGGCCCCACCATCGAGCGTGGAGGCCGTGAGCGCAGGCACTGTGCGCTGGGGATTGATCAACTCCCCGTAATTGCGCCGCCCCTCCGGACGGATCACGTAGTAAGTGAAGTACGAGGCAACCACCGGCGCCGCGCAGATCAGCAGCACGCCCAGCATCTTCCAGCGCCCATGGCGCGCACGCTGCACGGTGGCGACCGCATCCCCCGCCTCGGGCAAGGTGTGCACGGTCAGCCCCAGCGGGTGCTCTGCACGGGCGCCCGCCTGTGAATCAGGCGGCAGGCTGGCTGCGCGGGCGAATGAACCGTCGGACGATTTGGAACCAGACATAAAGGAGTGCTATCAGGCCGCAGAGCCCGAACCATTGAAATGCGTAACCGTAGTGTTTTTCGACGCCTGCGCCGACCACAGGCCAGTCGCGTTGCAGGCCATCGCCCGCGTCGCCTGCCGGACCTGTCTGCAACACCGTAAGGGGGGAGAGCGCCAGACCGGTTTCGGTACGGAACGCTGCCAAGTCGAGATTTTGCCGGATGCGGGAAGACCCCTGTGCGCTATTGCCCCCTTGGAACTCATACAGCCGCGAGGGCGCCAGGACCACGCGGCCTTGAACGCGCACCTCGGTATCAGCCGGCGTGGTCACGGAAGGCAGCTGGGTGCGGTCCTGAAAATTGCGCCCCACCCATCCGCGCTGCACCAGCACCACCCCAACACCCCCGCCAGAAAGCTGGAGTGGCGTGAGCACAAAAAACCCAGGGCGCCCCTGCATCTGCCGATTGTCCAGATATACCGTGTGCTCAGGCCACCAGCGCCCCTGCAGCACCACAGCACGGTGTACGAGGGCCTGTTGCGCCTCGGGTGTCTGGTTAGTCAGGTCTGTCAGCGTGCGTCCATCAATGGCCGGCAAGGTGGCGCGCGCATCCAGCATCGCCTGCAGTGATTCTTTCTGGGCGGCTCGCGACAATTGCCAGCGCCCTAAAGAGGCGGTGACCAGCATGCCCACCACCGCAGCCAGGGTAATGAGCCAAAAACGCAGGTCCACAGGACGACGAAGGGGGGTCACAGGATAATGCGCTCCATGAAATACCTCGTAGTGCTGGCGTTCCTCGCCATTTTGGCCAGCCTGGCATCGGCCCTGTTCTTCATGATGCGCAATGGGCGCGACGACAAGAGCAAGGGCAACCACATGGCCAAGGCGCTGGCGGTGCGTGTGGGGCTGTCCATCGTGCTGTTTTTGTGCATTCTGCTGGCCTGGCAGCTGGGATACATCCAGCCCACCGGGCTGCCCGCCACCCGTTGACCCAGGGGCTTGATCCGCCAACCGGAGAACCTGAGCCCATCAAAGGCCACCACTGGCCAGCACGCAGAGGGTGGAACAAAAAAAGCGCCGCGAGGCGCTTTTTTGATGGCTTCGGGGTCTGACTTACATCCAGTAGACCAGCACGTACAGGCCCAGCCACACCACGTCCACAAAGTGCCAGTACCAGGCAGCCCCTTCAAAGCCAAAGTGCTTGTCGGCCGTGAAGTGGCCTTTTTGCAAGCGCAGCGTGATCACCAGCAGCATCAGCATACCCAGGAACACGTGGAAGCCGTGGAACCCGGTAAGCATGAAGAACGTGGAGCCGAACACACCCGAGCTGAGCTTGAGGTTCAGGTCGGTGTACAGGTGGTAGTACTCATAACCTTGCACCAGCAGGAACACGAAACCCAGCAGCACCGTGGCCCACATGAAGCCGATGGTCTTGCCACGCTGGTTTTCACGCAGGGCGTGGTGGGCAATGGTCAGCGTCACGCCGGAGGTCAGCAGCAGCGCTGTGTTGATCGTGGGCAGCCAGAAGGGGCCCACCGTCTGGAAGGGCTCGATGATGCCGGCCGGCGAAGCGGTGGCGCCAGCGGCGAGGCTGGGCCAGACGGCCTTGAAATCGGGCCAGAGCAGCGCATTGTCCAGGCTGCCCAAAGCAGGCACCGAGTGGGAGCGTGCCCACCACAGGGCTGTGAAGAACGCGCCGAAGAACATCACCTCGGAGAAGATGAACCAGCTCATGCTCCAGCGGTACGACAGATCGATCTTGTGACCGTACAGGCCACCTTCGCTCTCACGCACTGCGTCGCCGAACCACTGGTACAGCGTGAACAGCCACCACACCAGCCCCACGGCCAGAGAATATTTACCCCAGTCGTGGCCATTGATCCACTGGCCTGCGCCGAGGATCACAAAGAACAGACCGGCCGCGGCCATCACCGGGTGGCGGGACTCGGCGGGCACATAGTAGTACGGGGTTCCGCCGTGGGTTGATGCACTCATTTCAGCTCCTGATTCTCAAAATCTTTGTTTTCAGTATTTGTTCGCACGAACCAGCCAACACACACTCACACAATCCAGTTCACCAGCCCGATCAGACCAATGACGAGCAAGAAAACCGCGATCAATCCCACCACGATGATGTGAATCGGATTGAGCTTTTCGACATCTTGCTGGTACTCGCTGCCTTTGCGCAAGCCAATCAGCGACCATGCCACTGCACGCACTGTGCGCAGCAACGAGCCCTTGCGTTGCGAGGGCTTGACGTCTGCCGATGGCTCCAGGGGCGCACTCATGACCCGGCTCCTTGCATGCCTGCAGAGCTGGGCGCGGGCAGCACCACCGCCGCCGTCGATTCGGGAGCTGCCGGTGTCTTGCCGCCCACCTCGAAGAAGGTGTACGACAGCGTGATCGTGGTGACGTCTTTGGACAATTTCGGATCAATCACGAACGCCACGGGCCAGGTTTTCTTTTCACCCGGCTCCAGGGTGTACTGATTGAAGCAAAAACATTCCAGCTTGTTGAAATGCGCAGCGGCCTGCCGGGGCGCGTAACTGGGGATGGCCTGAGCGGCCATGCGACGGTTCTGCACGTTCTGGAACTCGTACATCACCGTCGTCAGTTCACCAGGGTGCACCTGCACAGAACGCTGCGCTGGCTTGAAGTCCCAGGGACCACGCGAGTTCGCGTCGAACTCCACGGTGATGGTGCGCGCCTTGTCCACCTGGGTGTTGGCGGGTACGCGTACATCCTTGCCAGCCACACCGTTGCCAGGCACCTGCCGCTCGGACAGCGACAGGATGTTGATGCCCGTCATCTCGCAGATGTGCTTGTAGATCGGGATCAGCACGTAGCCGAAGGCGAACATGCCGGCCGCAATCACGACCAGCTTGCCGACCATCTTGGCGTTTTCGCGGTGCAGGCTCATGGGGTGGGCCAGTGGCTTCAGCGGGACAGCAACACCACCTTGACCATGAACCCGACAAAGAACACCACCGCCACGGACGCCAGAATCAGCGCCAGCCGCAGGTTGCTCTTTTTTTGCTCGGGGGTCATGGACATGGTGTTCAGCCAATCACGCGGGTTGCAGTGGCGTCCAGTTTGGGAGGATTCTCAAACGTGTGGAAAGGCGCGGGGGAAGGAACTTCCCACTCCAGGCCCTCGGCACCGTCCCATGGCTTGGCGGGGGCCTTGGCGCCGTTGCCACGCATGGCAGGCACAACGACCGCCAGGAAGAAGTACACCTGCATCAGACCGAAGCCAAACGCACCCACCGAGGCAATCGCGTTGAAGTCAGCAAACTGCATGGGGTAGTCGGCATAACGACGGGGCATGCCAGCCAGGCCCAGGAAGTGCATCGGGAAGAAGGTGATGTTGAAGGTGATCAGCGAACCCCAGAAATGGATCTGGCCACGGGTTTCGGAATACATCACGCCGGTCCACTTGGGCAGCCAGTAGTACACGCCAGCAAACATGGAGAACAACGAACCTGCCACCAGCACGTAGTGGAAGTGGGCCACCACGTAGTAGGTGTCCTGCAGCTGGATGTCGATGGGCGCCATGGCCAGGATCAGGCCGGTGAAACCGCCCATGGTGAACACGAAGATGAAGCCCACGGCAAAAAGCATGGGGGTTTCAAACGTCATAGAGCCGCGCCACATCGTGGCGATCCAGTTGAAGATCTTCACGGCCGTGGGCACGGAGATCAACATCGTGGCGTACATGAAGAACAGCTGGCCAGTCACAGGCATGCCGGTCGTGAACATGTGGTGGGCCCACACGATGAACGACAGGATCGCGATGGACGAGGTGGCGTACACCATGGAGGCATAGCCAAACAGCTTCTTGCGGCTGAACGCGGGCACGATCTGGCTGATGATGCCGAAGGCCGGCAAGATCATGATGTACACCTCGGGGTGCCCGAAGAACCAGAAGATGTGCTGGTACATCACCGGGTCACCACCACCGGCGGGGTTGAAGAAGCTGGTGCCGAAGTGGCGGTCCGTCAGCGTCATGGTGATGGCACCGGCCAGCACAGGCATCACAGCGATCAGCAGGTAAGCGGTGATGAGCCAAGTCCAGGCGAACATGGGCATCTTCATCAGCGTCATGCCGGGGGCGCGCATGTTCAGGATGGTCACGATGATGTTGATCGAGCCCATGATGGACGAGGCACCCAGGATGTGCATCGCGAAAATGCCGGCATCCATGGAAGGGCCCATCTGCAGCGTCAGCGGTGCGTACAGCGTCCAGCCCGCAGCGGGAGCGCCACCGGGCATGAAGAACGAGCTGACCAGCATCAACGCGGCAGGAATCATCAGCCAGAAGCTGAAGTTGTTCATGCGCGCAAAGGCCATGTCGGACGCGCCGATCTGGAGCGGGATCATCCAGTTCGCAAAGCCCACGAAGGCCGGCATGATCGCGCCGAACACCATGATGAGGCCGTGCATGGTGGTGAGCTGGTTGAACAGCTCGGGGTTCACCAGTTGCAGGCCGGGCTGGAACAGCTCGGCGCGGATCAGCAGGGCCAGGATGCCACCGACCATCAGCATGGTAAACGAGAACAGCAGGTACAGCGTACCGATGTCTTTGTGGTTGGTGGCAAACACCCAGCGGCGCCAGCCGGTGGGGCCATGGTGGTCGTGGCCGTCGTGTGCGTGGTCGCCAGCGTGCCCGTGGTTGTCGAGTACTGCGCTCATGGTGAATTCCTCAATACGATGGGGCGATGATTACTTGCCACGCTGGGCCACAACTTCAGCTGGCTGCACCAGCTGGCCGGTCTTGTTGGACCAGTTGTTCTTGGTATAGGTGACCACGGCGGCGATGTCGGTGTCGCTCAGCTGTGCCCATGCAGGCATGGCGCCGTTGTTCTGACCCTTGAGCAGCACCTGGATCTGCTTTGCATGATCGGCATCCAGCACCACGGCAGCGCCATCGAGTGGCTTGATGGGGCCAGCGCCCTTGCCATTGGCCTGGTGGCAGGCAGCACAGTTGGCCGCATACACCTTCTCGCCGCGCTTTAGGATGTCGTCCAGTGCCCACACCTTCGTGGGGTCGTCCAGCTTGGCTGCGGCCTTCTTCTTTTGTTCGGCCACCCAGGCGGTGTAGTCCTCGGCGGACACGACCTTCACGTGGATGGGCATGTAGGCGTGCTCCTTGCCGCACAGCTCGGCGCACTGGCCGTAGTAGTCGCCGATCTTCTCGGCGCGGAACCAAGTGTCACGCACGAAACCAGGGATCGCGTCCTGCTTGATGCCGAAGGCAGGCACCATGAAGGCGTGGATCACGTCGTTGGCCGTAGTGATGATGCGGATCTTCTTGTTGACCGGCACCACCATGGGGTTGTCCACCTTGAGCAGGTAGTTGGCGGGGGCGTCCTTGACGTTGCCGCTGTCGGACATCACGCGGTGGCTGCTGTCCAGCGTGGAGATAAACGCCAGGCCTTCGCCTTCGCCCGTGATGTAGTCATAACCCCACTTCCACTGGTAGCCCGTGGTCTTGATAGTGAGGTCGGCGTTGGTGGTGTCCTTCTGGGCCACCAGCACCTTGGTGGCGGGCAAGGCCATCAGGATCACGATGATGAAAGGAACAATGGTCCACACCACTTCAACCGTCACCGACTCGTGGAAGTTGGCAGCCTTCGCGCCTTTGGAGCGGCGATGCTTCCAGATCGAGTAGAACATCACGGAGAACACTGCAACAAAGATCACCGTGCAGATGATCAGCATCATCCAGTGCAGAAAGTGCTGCTCTTCTGCGATCTTAGTGACGGGCGGCGCCAGGTTCAGCTGGTTGACTGCAGGGCCGCCAGGCAGGTCCTGAACGGCATGGGCTGCGGAGCCCACCCATGCACCGGCAATCAGCAGCAGAGAAGCCAGCTTGTTGGAAATGCTCTTCATAGTTCTCACTTACTTCTAAGCCTCAATTTAACCAATCCCTTTCGCGCGCCTGCGTGGGGTCAGGCAGCGCGCAAGGCCATGCGGATCTCCGATGCCAAGGCCGGTCGGAGCTCTGGGCGCACATAGCGCCCCACCTCCACCGAACGGCCCTGCGCAGACAGCGTGATCAGCGAATGGTCTCCCGTCTTGGGCTCTACGCGAACCCGGCTCCGGTCAAACTCCGCGCGCTCCAGCCTGCCTGCTGTCTCCAGCTCCACCACAAGGCGTGAGCCCTGCAATGAAATCCTCTCGCCATCCGCCGCATGGCGACCGTACATGGCGAATGCAATCCCTACTGCCACGATTTCGAGCCAGGCGAAGGGCATCACCAGGTGGGCGCCGAGCATCCAGAAGAATGTCGCGATCCCCAGGGACACCACACACAGCGACAGGTACATCCAGCCCAATTGCGTCGGCGTGACCGAACAATTGCGAACCAGACGCCAGTCAATGCGCTGACCCGACACCGTGGCAAAACGAAAAACCAAGCCCGTCACCGTGAGTGCTCACAAGACTGCCGGCTGCAGCACACGTTGCGCCTTGGGCACAACAGGCACAGCCTGCCAAATTGCGCGGGAAGATGCCCGAAATCTCAATAACCAAGAATTGTAGCGTGCCTTGTTCCAAGTCATTGACACGCCGTTACAGGTTAGTTCTCAGTGCCGCCCTTGCGCAACATGGCACGCATGTCCTGCAGCGACACCGCGCTGCTGGAACTGACGCGCACCCGGGGTGCAGGCTTGAAGGCATGGCCATAGATGATTTCAAAAGTCAGTGCCAACTGACCATTCTGGCCCGGATCGGCCAGACGCTCAGACAGCACTTGGTAGAGCTTGTCGCGCCAGCGCCGTCCGCGCAATGAGGGAAAGCGATCAGGGTGCAAATTGACACCCAGCTCGCGCAGCTCCTGAACCAACCGCTCGGGCGTGGCAAATGTGAGCGTGATGCGCTCCATGTCCATGACCGGCTCTGCAAAACCTGCGTGCACCAGCATGTCGCCCCAGTCGTGCATGTCGGTAAAGGCATGGCCCGCAGGCGGCCAGCCCAAGACGGCGTACACGCCATGAAGTTCGCGCAGCGTGTCCGGTCCGAGACACGAGAACATCAGATAACCGTCCACCGCCAGGGCGCGATGCCAGCGGCCAATCAGGTCTTGCGGGTCGGCCGCCATGTGCAGCGCCATGTTGGACCACAACATCTGCACACTGGCATCGGCCGGAGGCCCCATTTGCAGGGCCCCAGCACCCCAGCGGGCGGGGTTCCACCAGGGCTTGGCCAATGCCTGCCTCGCAACGGGTTCGCAATGCGCGCTGGTTTCGTACACCTGGCAGCGCGCCTGCGGGTAGCGAGCACTCACCAGGGCATGCGCCTGCAGACCGCCACGCACTGGGTCCCAGTGGCACCAAGACTCTGGGGCCTGGCGAATCCACTGCAGTCGGTCCTCCATGCGGCGCGCCACTTCTTCGTGCAGCCAGGGGGATGCAGCCGGGGCTGCGGCATGCCAGCGGGCGGCGGCAACAGGATCAATGGTGGGGGGACGCTCGGAGGACATGGGCGGTGCAGAAGGACGCGCGAGTATATTGATTCATGCTCTTTTTGGGTTTGCCAGGGATTTCACGCCGCCTCCACGCCTGGGCGGACAAAGTGCCCAGCCAGTGCGCCGTGTGCCACGCATGGCCATCGCAGCGTGTCTGCAGCGCCTGCGTGATGCGGTTCGCCCAGCCCGCCACGCGTTGCCGGCGATGTGCACTTCGGGTGCCCGCAGGGGTTGACGTTTGCGGCGCCTGCCTGCAGAACCCGCCCAGCTTCGACGCCTGCATTGCCGCCGTGGACTACGCCTACCCCTGGACCGACGCCCTGACGCAGTTCAAGTTTCGCGGCGATCCGGGGTGGGCCAGGGCCTTGGTCACCCTCATGCGCAGCACGCCCTGGATGGAGCCGGCGCTGGACGCGGCCGACCGGGTACTGGCGGTGCCCCTGTCCACCGAGCGCCTGCGCGAGCGGGGCTTCAACCAGGCGGCCCTGCTGGCGAGGCAGCTGGCTGGTGCCAAGGCAGACTGCCACACACTGTTGCGCCTGCACGCCACCGAGGCACAAAGCGGCCTGCCCAGGGCGCAGCGGCTGCGCAACCTGCGTGGCGCCTTCGCCGTTGAACCCGCCCACGCAGCCAGCCTGCGCGGCCAGCGGGTGGTACTGATCGACGACGTGATGACCACGGGCGCCACCCTGCATGCTGCTACGTTGGCACTGCGCGAGGCGGGTGTCGCGCACGTCACAGCCGCTGTGCTGTCGCGCACGGAGCTGGACTGAAAAGCACCAGACAGGTAGCGAACAGGAACCGAGGAGGTAGCGCACACCTACCAAAGGGATACTTTTGATTACGAGCGGTTGCTCAACTCACAGGTCCAACGATGACAATGGCGGTCATGTTCCATATCGTCCTCGTCGAACCCGAGATCCCGCCCAACACCGGTAATGTGATTCGCCTGGCGGCCAACACCGGGTGTTCGCTGCATCTGATCGAGCCTCTGGGGTTCTCGATGGAAGACCGCCAGATGCGGCGGGCAGGGCTGGATTACCACGAATACGCCAGCGTGCAGGTCCATGCGGGCTGGACGGCCTTTCTGCGAGACACCCAGCCGGACCCGACCCGCATGTTTGCGATGACCACGCATGGCTCACAACCCGTGCACTCCACGTGCTTCCTGCCCGGCGACTGGATGGTGTTTGGCGCTGAAACGCGGGGACTCCCCCCCGAGTTGCGCGAAAGCTTCCCCCCGGCGCAGCGCCTGCGCCTGCCCATGGTGCCGGGTCAGCGCAGCCTCAATTTGTCCAACGCGGTGGCGGTGACCGTGTTCGAGGCCTGGCGCCAGAACAGCTTTGCCATGCCCGACGGGCAGGTCATGGTCGAGCCCGAAGGCACGATCATCAGCGGGTTCGCGCAGCTCAACTGAGCTGGCCGGACTTTTCCGCCATGGCACGGGGCACATGTTCGGTCAGGAAGTCCAGAAACACCCGCGTGCGCGCGGGCAGCATGCGGCCCGAGGGCAGCGCCGCATAGATCGTGTAGCGCGAAAAGATCCAGCCGGGCAGGATGTGGACCAGTTCGCCGCGGGCCAGGTGCTCCTCGGCCAGCAGGCGCGACGTGACAGCCACGCCCGCCCCGTCCACAGCGGCACGCATCAGCAGCTCGGTGCTGACGGACTGCAACACCGCCGGTGCGTCCACTTCTTCATCCGGCACGTCTGCCCGCAGCGACTGCAGACGCAGCTTGCGGCCGGGCCCCGACTGCAGGCGCACAGGCGCGCTCGAGTCGCGCAGATAGTCATGGTGCACCAGGTCTTGCGGCTCACGCGGAATGCCCCGGCGCTCCAGGTAGTCGGGGGACGCCACCACAATCGCCTCCCCCTGCACCAGGGGGCGCGCGACGATGTTGGCGTCAAAGTCCTCGCCCGCAACCATGATGGTCACATCGAACTCATCCACACGGCTGGAGGCATAGGCGTCCATGCTGATGTCCAGCATGAGCTTGGGGTAGTAGGCATGCCACACCGCCACCATGGGTGCCAGAAAGTTGGTGGCGAGCACTGGTGCCGCCACGATGCGGATGGTGCCGCGCAGATCTCGCGTGCTGGCAGCGGCAGCGGCCTCGGCATCATCGATCTCGTGCAGGATGGCGCGCACCCGCTGCAGGTACGACTCCCCCGCGTCGGTGAGCGCCAGCTTGCGGGTGGTGCGCTGCAGCAGGCGCGTGCCCAGGTGCTGCTCCAGCTCGGCCACCATGCGGGTGACCACGGGGGGCGACATGTCCATGGCGCGGGCGGCGGCGGCAAAGCCGCCCTCCTCCACCACGCGCTCGAAAATTTTCATGGCTTGCAGGCGGTCCATGGTTCAGACCTCCTGCCCGCTGGTGGCCCGGCTCAGGCCGGGGCGCCGAAGTTGCGCGCCAGCGATTCGGCCACGCACACCGGCTTGTCGCTGCCCTCGCGCTCCACCGTCACCAGCCAGGTCATCTGCATGCCATCGGGCGCCACGGGCTCGGCAGCCTGCAGCGTGAGGCGCGCGCGCAAGCGGCTGCCCACCGGCACCGGCGCCGTGAAGCGCACCTTGTTGAGCCCGTAGTTCACGCCCATGCGTGCCCCCTCGATGGTGAGGCCCACTTCGAAGAACTTGGGAATCAGCGACAGCGTGAGAAACCCGTGCGCAATGGGTGCGCCAAACGGCCCAGCCTTGGCACGCTCCGGGTCCACGTGGATCCACTGGTGGTCGCCCGTGGCCTCGGCGAACAGGTTGACCTGTTCCTGCGTGATGGTGATCCAGTCGGTCACAGCGACCTCTTGACCTACGCAGGCGCTGACTTCGGAATAAGAGCGGAAGATTTTCATCGTTGCAATGTAGCCCCGCGCTCCGGCGCGCCTTGTCTGCCGGGTGACAGGTGTTTTCCCGGGGGAGTGGATGTACGTCGTGCTTCACGCTGTCCTTCAAGAATTGAGCCAAGTGCAGATCCCTTGCCACTGCTCCAGGTCGCGCGCAACGCGGCCAGGGGCCACGTCAAACAGCGTGAGTCCGTGCGCTGCCAGGTGGATGTAGTTTTGCGTGTCGCGCAGATAGCCCAGCACCGGAAACCCCAGGCTGTCCACAAAGTGGTGCAGCTGCTCGGCCGCCTTGGTGCGCGCATCCACCCGCATGCCGACGATGCCCACGGGCACCCCGGCGGCGTGGCGGTGCTCGGCCAGCTGGTCCAGAAAGGCCCGCGTGGCAAAGATGTCGAACACGCTGGGCTGCAGCGGCACGATGACCTTGTCGGCCAGCTTGAGCACGTCGTTCAGGCGCCAGCCGTGCAGGCCGGCAGGCGTGTCCAGCACCGCGTGCGTCGTGCCCTTGGGCGGGCGGCTGATCACGTCCGAGCTGGTGTCCCAGCTGCCGATGGGGCGTGCAGCGGGCGGGCGCAGGCCCAGCCATAGCCGGGCGGACTGCTGCCGGTCGGTGTCGCCCAGGATCACGGGATGCCCCTGGCTGGCAAAGTAGCCCGCGATGTTGGTGGACAGCGTGGACTTGCCCACGCCGCCCTTCGGGTTGGCGACAACAACTACTGGCATGACAAGCTCCTTGGAATCTGCAGGTCCATGAAAATACAAGCCAAATCAGCCTCAAGCGCAATATCTATATACGCTAGCAGCTATCAAATCAGAAGCACCCTCTGACACCCCAGCGGTGCCGCAGCCGCCTCAGGCGTGCTGACCGCCGCGCTTGACGAAGAACAGCCCCGCCCCCACCGCCATCAGCAAACCGCCGAACACGCGGTTCTGCGCCCGCACGGCCCGCGCACTGCGCATCAGACGGCGCAGGGCACTGGCCCCCGCAGCGTAGCCGTGCATGACCACCACGTCCACCGTCACGGTAGTGGCGGCCATCACCAGCAGCTGCGTCCACAGCGGGCGCGTGTCGGTCATGAACTGGGGCAACACGGCCACCATGAAGATGATGCCCTTGGGGTTGGTGGCGTTGGTCAGAAAGCCGGAGAGGCAGCGTTTTTGCCAAGTGCCCGCCGACTCGGTCTCATCCCCTTGCACCGGCGATTTGTCGCCAGCCCGCCACTGGCAGAAGCCCACATAGATCAGGTAACAAGCGCCCAGCACCTTGACGATGCTGAATGCCACCTCGGACGCCAGCAGCAGCGAGCCCACGCCCGCCCCGGCGATCAGCAAAATCAGCAGCAGCCCCAGCTGCAGGCCCAGGATGGTGGCGCCCGTCTTGCGCACACCGAACGACAGACCATGGCTCATCGACAACACAGCCCCCGAGCCCGGCGACACCGCAATCAGGCAAGACGCCGCAAAAAAAGCCAGCCAAGTCTGCAAATCCATGGGTCACCGTGCCTGTGTGCGAAGAAGGGCCCGCATCTTAGCAACGCGGGGCTCCATGCACCATGATCTGCATAAAAACAGGCTCAGGCGCTAGATAATCATGCCTTAATAGCTATCAAATAAATAGCGCCACAGATCCAACCCACGGCACCCAACCCAACGCCTTGCAGCGGTGCCAGAATCTGCCACACCCGCCCCGCTCCCCGGGGGCGCGGTGTTCTGCCTCCCCACGACGACCCCCAAGCGCACGCCCATCCATGGAACACGCCCCCACCTGGCTCACCTACGGTTTCCTGTACCTCACCGCTGCCGTGCTGGCCGTGCCCATTGCCAAGGCGCTGGGCCTGGGCGCCATCATTGGCTACCTGGCGGCGGGCATCGCCATCGGGCCCTGGGGCCTGGGGCTGGTCAGCAACGTACAGGACATCCTGCACTTTGCCGAGTTTGGCGTGGTGCTCATGCTGTTCCTGGTCGGGCTGGAACTGCAACCCAGCCGCCTGTGGGCGCTGCGCCGCCCCATCTTCGGCACCGGCACCGCCCAGGTGCTGGGCTGCGCGGCTGTGCTATTTGCGCTGGGTGCGCTGGCGGGCCTGCCCTGGCGCGTGAGCCTGGTGGGCGCTTTAGGCCTGGCGCTGTCGTCCACGGCGATTGCGCTGCAGGTGCTGGCCGAGCGCAACCTGATGCGCACCAGCAGCGGCCAGGCAGGTTTTTCGATCCTGCTGTTCCAGGACGTGGCCGCCATCCCCATCCTGGCCCTGCTGCCCGTGCTGGGCGCCGCCGCTGGCGAAGGCGCGGGCCACACGCCGGGCGAGATGGTGCTGGAGGTGCTGAAGATCGTCGGCGTGATCGCCGCCATCATCCTCGGCGGGCGCCTGCTGCTGCGCCCCGTGCTGCGCTGGATCGCCAAGAGCAACACCCCCGAGATCTTCACCGCTGCCGCGCTGCTGTTGGTGGTGGGCATCGCCTACCTGATGGTGCTGGTGGGCTTGTCGATGGCGCTGGGCGCCTTTCTCGCCGGCGTGCTCCTGGCCGACAGCGAATACCGCCGCGAGCTGGAGGCCGACATCGAGCCCTTCAAGGGCCTGCTGCTCGGGCTGTTCTTCATCGCCGTGGGCATGAGCATCGACTTCGGCGTGATCCTGCGCTCGCCCGGCCTCATGGCCGCCATCCTGGTCGGTTTTCTGGCGGCCAAGGCCGTGGTCATCTACGCCCTGGCCAAGGTGGTGGAGATTCCCTACCAGGAGCGCCCTGTCTTCACCCTGCTGCTGGCCCAGGGCGGCGAGTTTGCGTTTGTGGTGTTCCAGGCCGCGGCCGGCGCCAACGTGTTCCCGGCCGAGACTGCCTCGCTGCTGATCGGGGCCGTGGCGCTGTCGATGCTGATCAGCCCGCTGCTGCTGGTGCTGCTGGACCGCGTGCTGCTGCGCCGCTATGCCCAGCTCAAGACCGCCACGCCCCAGGCCGAGGAAATCTCCGAGCCGCAAGAGGCACCCATCATCATCGCGGGCTTCGGCCGCTATGGGCAGATCGTCTCGCGCGTGCTGCTGGCCCAGGGCATCCCCACCACCGTGCTGGACCACAGCGTGGACATGCTGGAAGTGGCGCGCACCTTCGGCTACCGCGTGTTCTACGGCGACGCCACGCGGCTCGACCTGCTGCGCATCGCCGGGGCCGAACATGCGCGCATCCTGGTGGTGGCCGTGGACGATGCCGAGCAGTCCCTGCAGATCGCCAAGCTGGCGCGCGAACACTTCCCGCACCTGCAGGTCGTGGCCCGCGCGCGCGATGTGACGCACTGGAACAAGCTGCGCGACCTGGGCGTGACGCTGGTCCAGCGTGAGCTGTTCGAGTCCAGCCTGCAAAGCGCCCACACCGTGCTGGAGCTGATGGGCCTGCCACCCGCGCAAGCCACCGCCATCACCCAGCGTTTTCGCACCCACAACATCGCCCTGGCCGACCGCATGTACCCGCACCACAAGGACCGCGCCAAGTTCATCGCCGTGGCGCGCGAAGGCCGCAACCAGTTTGCGGAACAGATGGCGCGTGAGCGGCAGGAGAGTGCGGCGCTGGGCGAGGAAAGTGGCGCGTATCCGGGGTATGGCGGCGTGGCAGACGGGGCTGACGGCGACACGGCCACCAGCTCCAGGGAGCTTGAAAAGAAAGGCCACTAACGGTTGCTTGCCCACCGCTGGTAGCTACGTAGTCGATAGCAAATCCGAAACTGGAGGGGTAGTGCCCCCGTCTTCACGAGACGCCGTGAACCGCACCATGGAGCTGCGCGCAAAACAGTTATCGCGTCACTTTGTTGACACGACCAGTCACGCGCCAGTATCTAGGCAAGGGCTCATGGCATCGCCCTGTGGCGATCCCGAAAAATGACCACGCTTCAGTGCAGCTCCCACCATTGCTGAGCCTTGGCTCGGTCAAATGCCGGAAGAATCGCCTTTTTGATCGGAGCACCTGCCAAAGCAGGAAACTTCGCGCGGAAGGCCGGCTCGTCGACATCGAACCTGTCGGTAATGGCGATATCGAATGTGCCACCGGAAGCACCGGCAACAGCTTGGTCGATCAAAGGAATCGACGGCCCGGCCTTGAATTCGTTGCCCTGGCGTTCTCGAACCGTCGCCGCGATGTGCCCCAGATAGAACACTCCGTTGCCGCTGACTTCAAGAGGGGAATGCATGGGCGCGAAGAACATGGCGTTGATGGGAAAAGAACTCGCCAAACTCGTGAGTCCCCGAATTTCATATTGCCCGGGATCCAGTGCCAGCCTCAACAGGTAACTGTTTCCAGACTCGGCTGAGCCGGCTTCTTGCCTGGCTTTTTCGTCCATCGTGAAGTTCAGGCGGTCAGCCGCTTCTTTCGCCCCTGGTTTCTCGACATGAACCACCAGTAGCTTTGGCTGATGGGAGGTTCGGTAGGAATTTTTGATCGTGGCGGTGAGGAGAAAGATGGGTTTGCTTTTTTCGGTCAGCCGCTCTGTATCGTCCTGAAACGCCATATTTGTCCGGGTGGCACATCCGCTGAGAACAAAAGCGAGCGTAAAAACTAAGAGCAACAGAAATCGATTTTTCATGGTTTGAGGTAGCGTCATGGAAAGATTCCCGCCACGGCCGCACGCACGGCTGGCAATGTAGCGGAGCGGCGAGCTTACGGTTTACGAACGCTGGAAATACCCGGAAGACAGCATTTTTTTCTGAGCGGCGAACCAATGCCCCTCTCTTGGGTCATTTCCCAGCGCCTGCTCAACGCCCCGACGGATGACCACCCGGGTGTCAAACCGTACAAAACGATCAAGGCATTCAGGCGCGCTGTTGGCGTTGGTGCACGAGCAGCAATCCTCTGGATCCAGCAGGCGGTTATCCCAAACCCTTGTGAAAAGAGCGGCGCAAAACCCAGCTGCCAAACGCTGGACACCAGTCCACTGAATTCGGAAAAGACTGACATATCGCAGTCCTCACATCGCGACTCAAAAGAACGATAATAATTCTCAATACAATTCAGCACTGCCAGCCAGCGTCCCGAAAAGCCACGCGAGCCAGCGCCTTCAGCGTTTGTCCGCCTTTCTCTCCATCGGGACCTCCATGTCTTCTCTGCCTTCGCGCGCGGCGCTTTCACCGCGTTCCTCGCATACCTGCCTTTGTTCCATCCCGTCCTGTTTCGCCACCTTTAGTCCCAGGGCCGGGCTGTTTGCCCTGACCCCGCTGGCCCTGTGCCTTGCCCAGGCCGCCATGGCGCAGCAGGCCAGCACACCGGCCGCCGACACGGCAGTGACCGCGCCCCAGCTCCAAGAAGTCCGCATCAACGCCAGCACCGAAAAAGACATGGGCTTTGCACCCGTGGAGGCCCAAACCGCCAGCAAGGCGCCCATGCGGCGGCTGGAGACGCCGCAGTCCGTCAGCGTGGTCACGCGAGAGCAGATGGAATCGCGGCAGATCACCAATGTGCAGCAAGCGCTGCAGACCGTGGCGGGGGTCAGCCCGGTCAACTTTGGGCGCCGGGGGTTTGACGACCTGAATATCCGGGGCTTTCGCTCCACCGAGTCCATCCTGGTCGATGGCCTGGTGCAAAGCCCGGGCATGTGGGCCAAGCTGCAGCCTTATGGCTACGAGCGCTTCGAGGTGCTCAAGGGCTCGGCCTCGGTGCTCTATGGCCAGGTGCAGCCGGGCGGCATCGTCAACGCGGTGAGCAAGCGGCCCAAGAAGGAGGCGATCAACGAGGTGGGTGTGGAAGTGGGCAGCTTCGGCCAGCGCACGCTGCAGGCCGACATCAACCGGCCACTGTCCGAATCGGGCAAGACGGCGCTTCGCATCAATGCGCAGGTGTCCAACGCCGACGACCCCACGCAGTTCGTCTACCGCAAGGACCGGTGGTTTGCGCCCTCCCTGTCCATCGACCTGGGCGCGCAGACCGACCTGGTGCTGTTTGCCACCTACAGCCAGAGCGAGTGGATGCGCCAGCAGGGCATCACGCCTTACGGCACGGTGCTGCCCAACCGCAATGGCACGTTGTCACGCACGATGTTCACGGGCGATCCGAGCTTCGGTGTGTATGACGTGGAAAGCACCACGGTGGGCTACACGCTGGAGCACAAGATGTCGGAGGCCATAACCTTCCGCCAGAACGTGCGCTACGAGACCGAGAAGGGCACAGGCAACTTTGTCTCCAACCAGGCGCTGCAGGCCAACCAGCGGCTGCAGAACCGCCAGGCCTCGCGCCAGTACATGGACTACGACCTGCTGGCCACCGACACCTCGCTGCTGTCGCGCTTTGAAGCGCTGGGCGTAAAGCACCAGCTGGTGACGGGCCTGGATGTGCGCAGCGGCACCAGCCTGCTGGCCAGCCGCACCTGCCGCATCGGCGCGCTGGACTTGTTTGCGCCCGTGTACGGCATGCAGGCCACCTGCCCCGAGGCGCTGACCAGCGATGCGCCTTCCAAGCTCACCGTGGCGGGCCTGTATGCGCAGGACCAGATCAAGTTTGGCCAGGGCTGGACGGCCCTGGTAGGCCTGCGCCGCGATTGGTCCACCAACGACACCAACAACCGCGTGGCCAACACGCAGACGCGCCAGAAGGACAACGCCACCACGCTGTCGGCCGGCCTGGTGTACGAGTTCAAGCCGGGCTGGGCTGCGTATGGCAGCTATGGCGAGTCCTTCCTGCCCCAGTCGGGCCTGACGTTTGGTGGATCGAACTTCGTGCCCGAAACCGGCAAGCAGTGGGAGGCGGGCGTGAAGTACGAGGCCCCCGGTGGCCAGATCACCGGCGCGCTCGCCGTGTTCGACCTGGTGCGCCAGAACGTGACCACCGCCGACCCGGTGAACACGGGCTTCAGCGTGCAGACCGGCGAGCAGCGCGCACGCGGGCTGGAGCTGGAGCTGGGCGCCGACCTGAAGAACGGCTGGAAGATCACCAGCGCCTACACCTACACACAAAGCAAGGTCACGCGCGATAACAACGCGGCGATTGTGGGCCTGCCGCTCAACCTCACGCCGCGCCACACCCTCACGGCCTGGGCCACCTACAAACTGCCGCAGTACCAGCGGGTGACGCTGGGCCTGGGCGGACGTTATGTGAGCGAGCAGATCGGCTCGTACCCCTTCACGCTGCCGTCGTACTTTGTGGCCGATGCGTCCGTCAGCTACGTGGGCGAGAACTACCGCGTGACGGCGGGCGTGAAGAACGTGTTCAACAAGGCGTACTACGACGGCGCGATCAACGCCAACGTGGTCTCGCCCTCGCTGCCGCGCAACTTCAGCCTGGGTGTGACGTACTTCTTCTGACGCAGCGCCCCCACCCCGCCGCCCACACGCCATGACCAGCCAGCGCACGCTCAACCGCCTCTTCACCCTGCACTCCTGGGCGGGCATCGTCACGGGGCTGCTGATGTTCATCGTGTGCTTTTCGGGCGCGGTGGTGGTGTTCAAGAACGAGATCGACCTCTGGGCCAACCCTTCACTGGCAAAGCTGCCACGCTCTGAAAAGCCGGCCTCGCTCGACGCGGTGCTCACGCAGCTGCAGACCCGCTACCCAAGCGCGACGGTGGAGACCATCGCGCTGCCCGATGCCGTCAACCCCAGCTACTTCGCGTTCGTGCGCGAGCGCGGAGCCCCGGCCAACACGCGCACCAAGGTGGCCTTGCGCTCCGACACCGGCACGGTGGTGGGCCCGGTGGACAGCCAGCTCGGCCAGTACCTGCGCATGCTGCATGTGTTTTTGTTCTTCGGGCCGCGCTGGATCGTGGGGTTCCTCGGCGCGGCGATGCTGGTGCTGATTGCCACCGGCATCGTCATCCACCGCAAGATCCTGGCCGAGCTGTTCACCCAGCGCTGGGGCCGCAGCTTTCGCGTGGTGATGTCGGACCTGCACAAGTCCGCCGGCATCTGGGGGCTGGGCTTTCACATCCTGATCGCCACCACCGGCGCGTGGATGGGCCTGGCGCCGCTGTTCGAGCAGGGCTACAAGTTCATCACAACCCCTGCCGCAATGGCGCCCTCTCAGCCCGCGCGCAAGGCCGAGGGCAGCGAGCCTGCCCCCATGCAGTCGCTGGATGCGATGTATGCCACCGCGCAGCAGGCCGTGCCGGGGCTGGAGGCGCGCTATGTGTCGCTGCGCCGCTGGGGCACGGGCACCGCCGAGGCGGGTTTCACCGGCAACCTGAGCGGCCACCTGGCCAGCACCGCGCGGGTGGACATCCATGCCGTCACGGGCGTTCCCAAGAAGGTGCACGACCCACGCACGGCGGGCTTCTGGTCGCTGGTCAACAGCCTGATGGAGCCGCTGCACTTTGGCGACTTTGGCGGGCTGACGCTCAAGTGGCTGTATTTTTTTCTGGGCATGACCCCGGCGTTTTTGTCGATCTCGGGCACGCTGATCTGGCTGGATGCGCGCCAGCAGCGCAGGCGCGAGGCCGACGCGGCGCATCCGGCGTCCGCAGGCAACGCCATCGCGGCGGGCTGACGGGCACCCCCCCCCACCTTCCACACCACACCCACCATGCAACGTTTCTTTCTGGCCCTGCATGCCACCGTGCCCGCCGCGCTCCTCGTGGCGGTGTTCGTACACCTGTGGGGACCTGCGGGCTTGGCCCCGCTGGCGCAGCGGCCCGTGTGGACCGTGTGGGTGCTCATTGCCGTGTGGCTGCTGATGTCGGCCCTGGCCGCGTGGGCGCTGCGCACGCTGGCGCTATGGCGGGTGGCGCTGGGCAGCACTGGGGCACTGTTGGCGGTGGCAGCGCTCACCGGCCTGGCACTCGGTAGCGCCCTGGCACCTGCCATGGCCCTGGGCCTTGTGGTCACGGGTCTGGCCTGTGCGGGCGTGGCGGCGTTCATGGGCCCGCAGCGGGTGCAGCAGGTTCATCGGCGCCGGGGGAGTCGCCCGTCCATTGCTGCTATAGCGGCGGCACCACGGCATGTGGTGTCCCACACGGGCCGCCCCTGGCCCCTGGCACCGCTGGCGCACCTGCCCTTCTGGCTTTGCGCGGCGCTGGCGGTGGAGTCATTCCGTCTGGCGCACATCGTGGCGGTTGAGCCCGCTCGATCGGCCGGCATGCTGGGCCTGCTGCTGTCGTTTTTTGTCGGGTTGCCTGCGGCCACGGTGCGCACCTGGGCGCCTCGCACCAGCGCCCTGCTGTGGCTGCTGGCAGGGCTGGCCTGTGCCGGCCTGGCAGCCAAGGCTGGGCTGCGGCAAGGTTGGGTGGCCGCCATGCTCTGCACGGCAGCAGCCTGCAGCAGCGTGCGGCCGCTGCACCACCGGCTGGGGGCCCGGGGCCTGGGCCATCGCAGCCGCACCCGTCACACCCCGCGCCACCCACAGCCCTCGGAGACCGCATGAACGAACTGCTGGGCATTGCCGCCGCCTTGGCCTCGCTGGTGGCACTGGCCTGCTGGGCCCGCACAGTGCCCACCCGTGCGTGGGGCGATGACACACCCACGGGTGCGGCGCGATGGTGCGCCAAGGCGGTGGCGCTGGGCACCTTGCTGTTGCAGACCACCACCGCCAGCCTGGCTGCTGGCTGGGTCGCCGGTGTGGCCCTGGTGCTGGCCGCATGGATGGTGCTGGGCTGGTTGCTGGTGCTGGCCATGAACCTGTGGCCCCAGGCCAGCCAGCGCTGGGCACTGCGGCTGGGGTGGCTGGGCCTGGGCGGATGTGTGCTGGCGCTGGTGGCCTGCGCATTGGGCGAGGGCCTGCTGCGCTGAGTGGACGCAGGCGAGTGCTACACCGGGACCTGACGGGGCCTACCGGGCATACACAACGCCCATCTGCACATTTCTTGCTCAAAATGCACTCAAGCGCTAATGATTCATGCCTCATTAGCTATCAAATAGATAGCGATTAACCCCCCATGGAATCGCCAGCGGCCACGGCACAATCGTCGCCATGGATTCGCTGATCATCAACGCCCCCTGGGTGCACACCCTGCGCTTTGTGCTGGAAGTGGCCGCCACCGTGGCTTTCGCACTGTCGGGCGTGATGGCCGCCGCGCGCAAGCGGCTGGATGCTGTGGGGGTGTGCGTGGTGGCCTTTGTGGCTGCGTTCGGCGGCGGCACGCTGCGCGACCTGTTGCTGGACCAGCGGCCCTTTTTCTGGATTCGCCACACCGAGTTTGTGTGGGGCATTCTGGCGCTGTGCATTGGCGCCATGCTGTTCATGCGCCAGCGGCACTTTGAGCCCACCGAACGCGCCATGCTGCTGCCCGATGCCATCGGCCTGGGCCTGTTTGCCGCTGTGGGCGTGGACATTGCCACCGCCATTGGCATGCCACCCATCATCAGCGTGATGATGGGCGTGACCACCGGAGTGTTTGGCGGTGTGCTGCGCGACGTGCTGTGCAACGAGGTGCCCCAGGCCTTCAGCGACCACCGGCCCTATGCGCTGTGCGCGTTTGCGGGCGGCTGGGCCGACGTGGCCCTGCGCCAGATGCAGGCTCCCGACTGGGCACCGCTGGTGGTCTGCGTGCTGCTCACCGCCGGGCTGCGCGGGCTGGCGGTGTGGCGCAACTGGGAGCTGCCTGCGTGGCGGGTGTGATGGGGGCATCGGCCCCCTCCCGCGCAGGGCTGGCACGCCTGTGACAGCATCGGGTGCCCGAGGCCCGCACACTGGCCTCCGTCCGATTGCAGGAGACACACAACAATGACCACCGCACCCACGCCCGCACACCTGCGTGCCACGGCCCTTATCGACAGCGACGCACCTTCGATCCAGGCCTTTGCTGCCCAACACGCGCACGGCGCCACCGACCGCGAACGCGCGGTGGCCCTGTACCTGGCCGTGCGCGATGGTTTCCGCTACGACCCCTACCGCATCGACCTGTCGCCCCAGGGTATGACGGCCAGCACCGTGCTGGCCAACGGCTACGGCTGGTGCGTGCCCAAGGCCGCGCTGCTGACGGCCGTGTGCCGTGCGGCGGGCATCCCGGCGCGCATGGGGTTTGCCGATGTGCGCAACCACCTGAGCACCGAGCGCATGCGCGAGACCATGAAGACCGACCTCTTCATCTGGCATGGCTACACCGACATCTGGCTGGACGGCGCCTGGCGCAAGGCCACACCCGCCTTCAACATCGAGCTGTGCGAGCGCTTTGGCCTGCTGCCGCTGGAGTTCGACGGCGAGAACGATTCCATCTACCACCCGTTCGACCAATCGGGTGCACGCCACATGGAATACGTGCACCAGCGCGGCGCGTTTGACGACATGCCGCTCGCGCAGATCGTGGCTGACTTTCGCACGGTGTACGGCGGCTGGCTGCAGGGGGACGCCACCCGCAGCAGCCTGCAGGACGCCAGTTTTGCCAACGACATAGACAAGGAAGCCCGCTGATGACGCACGCCCCCGAGAACGCCACCACCGCCCCCATCCCCGCAGGTTTTGCGCCGCTGGTGGCCGGGGGCCCTTACATCCAGCACAACGGCCCGCTGTATGTGCTGCACCAGGGCAATGTGGTGAAGTTCGGCTTTCGCGTGGAGCCGCGCCACACCAATCCCATGGGCAACCTGCACGGCGGCATGATGGCCACCTTTTGCGACATGCTGGTACCCCTGTCGGTGCACCGCAAAAGCGACCAGGTGTCAAACCGCTTCCTGCCCACCATCAGCCTGCAGATTGACTACCTGGCCCCCGCCCCGCTGGGCGCCTGGGTGGAGGGCGAGGCCGAGCCGCTGCGCATCACACGCTCGCTGGTGTTTGCGCAAGGGCTGGTCACAGCTGATGGCGTGCCCTGCGCGCGGGTGAGCGGGGTGTTCAAGATCGGGCCCGTGGCGCCCCGCGACGCCGTGGAGTGAGCGGCACTGGGCATCACGCCCAAGGCCCCAAGCCTCCAGCTGCGCGCCCCCGGCGCGCAAGCCTGACCCGTACCGCTCAGGCTGCGCCCAGCGCGCCCACCACATGCTCCACAAACCGCGCCAGCTTGGGCAGTTGCCGCCGGTCGGGCGCATACACCAGGTGCATCGGGCGCGGCACGGGCAGGCAGTGCTGCATCACCGGCACCAGCGCGCCACTGGCCAGGTCGTCAGCCAGTAGCACCTCGGGTTGCATGATCAGGCCCAGGCCGCGCAACGCCGCCTGGCGCAGGCCATCGCCCTGGTTGCACACAAAGCGCGCGTTCTCGGGCCAGAAGAAATCCTCGTTGCCGTCGCGCAAAGTCCATTCCACCCGGCGCTGCCACACCGAGTGGCTGAGGCACTGGTGGCGCGCCAGGTCGGCCGCGCGTTGGGGCGTGCCGTGGCGCTGCAGGTACGCGGGTGCTGCGGCAATCACCATGCGATAGGGGCGCAGCGGGCGCGCCACCAGGCCCTCGTTCACCACCTGGCCAATGCGCACGGCCACGTCAAAGCCCTCGCCTGCCAGGTCCACCACGCTGTCGGTGAGCTGCAGGTCCACACGCACCTGGTCGTGGCGCTGCAGAAAGTCGGCCACCAGCGGCGCGATCACGTGGTTGCCCAGCGTGAAGGGCGCGCTCACCCGCAGCAGGCCCTGCGGCACGGCGCGGCTGCGCTCCACGGCGGACTCAGCCCAGCGCACCTGCTCCAGCACGCGTTTGCTGTCGTCGTAGAACGCGGCGCCCACCTCGGTCAGGCTGTTCTGGCGCGTGCTGCGCTGGAACAGGCGTGCGCCCAGGTGGGTCTCCAGCTGCTGGATGTGCTTGCCCACCATCACGGCGGAGATCTGCAGCTGGCGCGCGGCAGCGGCAAAGCTGCCGGCCTCCGCCACGGCCACCATGACTTCCATATTGCGCAGCCTGTCCATGGCAACTCCCTCAATTCCTAATCAATGGTTAGCACAAGCATAACTTGTATGTACTTTATATTCCGATTGATTAGCAAAAGAATCGGGCTGTCAGTTCCTCATCAACCCTTTTTGACACCCAAGGAAAACACCATGTCCAAGATTCTTCTCATCGGCGCGAGCGGCACCATCGGCCAGGCCGTGCTGGCCAACCTGGGCACACGCCACGACGTGATCACCGTGGGCCGCAGCAGCGGCACGCACCGTGCGGACTTCTCGCAGCCAGGCGCGGTTGCCCAACTGTTCGAGGCGGTGGGCAAGGTCGATGCCATCGTGAGCACCGCAGGCAACCTGCACTTTGGCCCGCTGGCCGAAATGACGACCGAGCAGTTCAACCTGGGCCTGCAGGACAAATTGCTGGGCCAGGTGCAGCTGGCGCTGGTCGGCCAGAAGTATCTGAACGATGGCGGCTCCATCACGCTGACGGCGGGCATCCTGTCGATTGAGCCCATCCGCAACGGCGCCAGCGCCACGGCCGTGAACGCGGCCATCGAAGGTTTTGTGGCTGCCGCCGCCATCGAGCTGCCGCGCGGCCTGCGCATCAACGCCATCAGCCCCACGGTACTGACCGAGTCGATGGGCAGCTACGGGCCGTTCTTCCCGGGGTTCGAGCCGGTGCCCGCCGCACGCGCGGCGCTGGCCTACCAGCGCAGCGTGGAAGGCGCGCAGACGGGGCGTGTGTACCGGGTGCAGTGATCCCGCCGACCCGAATGTGAAACGAAAATAGCTGCTACCGCCCGATGCATGAGCGGTAGCAGCTATCAATCTGGTAGCTACAAAAAATCTTGGTAGCGCTTAGTCCAGGCTCGCCCCAGACTCCTTCACGACCTTGCCCCACTTGACGGACTCGGCCTGGATGAAGGCAGCAAACTGTTCGGGCGTTTCGCTGTACGTCTCGGCGCCCTGCTCGTTGATCTTCTTCTTGACCTCAGCCTGGTTCAGCACCTTCACCAGTGCGGTGTTGAGCTTGGCCAGCACCGGCGCAGGCGTGCCGGCGGGCGCAAACATGCCAAACCACGAGGTGGCTTCATAGCCGGGCACGCCGGCTTCGGCGATAGTCGGCACGTTGGGCAGCTCGGGCGAGCGCTTGGCCGTGGTCACGGCAATGGGCACCAGCTTGCCACTGCGCACATGCTGGATAGCCGAGGGCATGTTGTCGAACATGATGCCGATCTGGTTGCCCAGCAGGTCGGTGACGGCCGGGGCGCTGCCCTTGTAGGGCACGTGCACCATGTCCACCTTGGCCAGGCTCTTGAACAGCTCGCCCGACAGGTGGATGGAGCTGCCGTTGCCCGACGAGCCAAAGTTGACCTTGCCGGGGTTGGCCTTGGCGTAGGCGATCAGTTCCTTCACGCTCTTGTAGGGCTGAGCGGGGTTGGCCACCAGCAGGTTGGGCACATTGGCCACGCGGGTCAGCGGTGCAAAGTCCTTGATGGGGTCGAACGGCATCTTCTTGTACAGGCTGGCGTTGATGGCGTGCGTGCCCACCGTGCCCATGAAGAGTGTGTAGCCATCTGCCGGGGCCTTGGCCGCCATGGCGCCGCCGATGTTGCCGCCCGCACCTGCGCGGTTGTCCACGATGACGGACTGGCCCAGCTCGGCGGTCAGCGCCTGGCCGATGATGCGGGCCAGGATGTCGGTGGTGCCGCCTGCCGCAAAGGGCACGACGATGGTGACGGGCTTGCTCGGATAAGCCTGGGCGAGCGCAGCGCTGCTGCCCAGCAGGCCGATACCAGCGAGGGCGGTGACTGCAGCGGCCGACAGCGCGAAGCGGCGGGTGGTGTGGATGGAATGGGTCATGGTTTGTCTCCTTCAAGAAGGTGGATGAATGAATGGGTCGGTGCCACCAGGGCCGCGTGGGCCCGCGTCTGGCCGCGCCGTGGCCTCAACCGGGCGCCGAGGCCTCCGGACGAGAACGGGGGGTGCCCCTTGCGGGGCGGCAAGGAAGATCAGTTCAGGTTGCTAGACAGGCGCCACTCCCAGCGTGGTGCCTCCGCACACGTACAACACCTGCCCGGTCACGAAACCGTTGTCGGGCGAGAGGAAAAACAGCGCTGCGCGCGCCACGTCATCGGGCGTGCCCATGCGGCCCACGGCAATGCTGTTCAGGATGCGCTGCGTTTGCGGCGCACCGTCGGGGTTGCTCTGGCGGAAGAGTTCGGTGGCGATGGGCCCAGGGCCGATGGCGTTGACGGTGATGCCGTCACGCCCCAGCTCCATGGCCAGCGTGCGTGTCATGCCGATCATTCCAGCCTTGGTGGCGGAGTAGACGATGCGCTCGCCCTTGCCCAAAGCGGCGCGCGACGACATGTTGACGATGCGGCCCTGCCCGCTGCCGCGCAGCGTGGGCAGAAAGGCTTGCACCAGCAGCATGGGTGCACGCAGGTGCAGCCCTACCACGTCATCCAGTTGGGCTGTGGTCGCCGTGTCGATGGTGCCAGGGCGCGTGGCGCCCGCGTTGTTCACCAGTGCGGTGACGTTGTGCTTGGCCGCAATCTCGGCCGCGCGTTCGCGGGTCGAGGCTTCGTCGGTCAGGTCGCCCTGGTACGAGGTGAGTTGCGGGTGGCTCCAGGTGGGCAGCACGTAGTCCAGGTTGACCACGGCGTGGCCCTGGGACAGAACGGCTTCGGCAATCGCGCGGCCGATGCCGTTGCTGGCACCCGTGATGACAGTGACCGGTGTCGGGTTGCGCTCGATCACTGTCACACGCGCTCCAGGATCACGGCAATGCCCTGGCCCACGCCGATGCACATGGTGCACAGCGCGTACTGGCCGGCGTGTTCGTGCAGGCGGTTCACAGCGGTGGTGACCAGGCGCGCGCCGCTGGCGCCCAGCGGGTGGCCCAGCGCGATGGCGCCGCCCCAAGCGTTCACGCGGGCATCGTCGTCCTTGAGGCCCAGCGCGCGCAGCACGGCCAGGCCTTGCGCGGCAAAGGCTTCGTTCAGTTCGATCACGTCCATGTGGTCGATGGTCAGGCCCGTCTGCGCCAGCACCTTCAGGGTGGCAGGCGTGGGGCCAAAGCCCATGATGCGCGGCGCCACACCGGCCACGGCCATGCCCACCACGCGGGCGCGGGGCTTGAGGCCATATTTGGCAGCATTGGCCTCGTCGGCCAGCAGCAACGCGCAGGCGCCGTCATTCACGCCGCTGGCGTTGCCCGCCGTCACCGTGCCATCGGGCCGCACCACGCCCTTGAGCTTGGCCAGCGCTTCCAGGCTGGTCTCACGCGGGTGCTCGTCCTGGCTCACGATGATCGCGTCGCCCTTCTTTTGCGGGATGTGCACCGGCACGATCTCGCGCGCCAGATGGCCGGCCTTGATGGCGGCCACGGCGTTGAGCTGGCTGCGCAGGGCCATCTGGTCCTGGGCTTCGCGCTCAATCTTGAAGTCGGTGGCCACGTTCTCGGCGGTTTCGGGCATGGAGTCCACACCGTACTTTTCCTTCATCAGCTTGTTGACAAAGCGCCAGCCAATCGTCGTGTCATACACCGCGTTGTTACGGCTGAAGGCCGACTCTGCCTTGGGCATGACGAAGGGGGCGCGGCTCATGCTCTCCACACCGCCCGCGATCATCAGACCTGCCTCGCCCGCCTTGATCGCGCGCGCTGCGGTGCCCACGGCATCGAGCCCCGAACCGCACAGGCGGTTGATAGTGGCGCCGGCCACATCGATGGGCAGGCCCGCCAGCAGGCTGCTCATGTGGGCCACGTTGCGGTTGTCTTCACCAGCCTGGTTGGCGCAGCCGTAGAGCACGTCGGTCACGGCCGCCCAGTCCACGCCGGGGTTGCGCTCCATCAGCGCCTTGATGGGGATGGCACCCAGGTCGTCGGTGCGCACGCTGGAGAGCGCGCCGCCGTAGCGGCCAAAGGGGGTGCGGATGGCGTCGCAGATGAAGGCTTGGCGTTGTGTGCTCATGGTTTTGTCTCCTCGTTGCTTGGGGGGTGGATTCGTTCAGGCGGCAGAGCGGATGGGCAGGCCCACCAGTTGCTCCAGCTCAGCGTGCGACAGGCCGGGCACGGTGTCGATGAGCTGCAGCCCGGTGGGCGTGCAGGCCAGTGTGCACAGATCGGTGTAGATGCGCTTCACGCACGCGACACCGGTGAGCGGGTAGGTGCACTGCGTCACGATCTTGCTCGCGCCCTGCTTGGTCAGCAGATCCATCATCACCCAGGTCTGCTTGGCGCCGATGGCCAGGTCCATCGCGCCGCCCACGGCGGGGATGGCGCCGGGCTCGCCCGTGCTCCAGTTGGCCAGGTCGCCCGTGGCGCTGACCTGGAACGCGCCCAGCACGCAGATGTCGAGGTGCCCGCCGCGCATCATCGCGAAGCTGTCGGCGTGGTGGAAGTACGCGCCGCCGGGCAGCAAGGTCACGGGCTGCTTGCCCGCGTTGATCAGGTCGTAGTCCTCCAGCCCTGCAGCGGGCGCAGGGCCCATGCCCAGGATGCCGTTTTCGCTTTGCAGGATGACTTCGCGGCCTGCCGGGATGTGGTTGGCGACCAGGGTCGGCTGGCCGATGCCCAGGTTGACGTAGGCGCCGTCGTGGATGTCTTGCGCCACGCGTTTCGCCAGCTCGTCTTTACTACGCTTTTGATAGCTGCTCATGCTTTTTCTTTCTGCGCTTGGT
This sequence comes from Acidovorax sp. GW460-11-11-14-LB4, assembly GCF_059423685.1. Classification (NCBI taxonomy): domain Bacteria; kingdom Pseudomonadati; phylum Pseudomonadota; class Betaproteobacteria; order Burkholderiales; family Comamonadaceae; genus Acidovorax; species Acidovorax sp. GW460-11-11-14-LB4. Next base: position 38,593 of record NZ_JBWKYJ010000013.1, read on the forward strand.
GGCGATATCACGCGGATTTCTTGAATCCGCCCGCCTGCGTGGCCGTGCGGTCGATCTTCACCACGTGCGTCACATAAATGCCCGGGGTGACGATGGCTTCCGGGTCCAGCGCGCCCAGCTCCACCACCTCGTGCACGGTGGCAATCGTGGTCTTGGCAGCCGTGGCCATCACGGGGCCAAAGTTGCGCGCCGACATGCGGTAGGTGAGGTTGCCCCAGCGGTCGCCCTTCTCGGCCTTGACCAGGGCCACATCGCCATGGATGGGGTATTCGAGCACGTAGTGTTTGCCATTGATCTCGCGTGTTTCCTTGCCCGCAGCCAGTTCGGTGCCATAGGCCGTGGGGCAGAAAAAGGCGCCGATGCCCGCGCCCGCAGCGCGCAGGCGCTCGGCCAGATTGCCCTGGGGCACCAGTTCCAGCTCCAGCTTGCCACTGCGATACAGGTCATCGAACACATAGCTGTCCACCTGGCGCGGAAAGCTGCAGATGATCTTGCGCACCTGCCCGGCCTTGAGCAGCGCGGCCAGACCCTGGTCCGCATTGCCTGCGTTGTTGTTGACCACTGTGAGGTCACGTGCCCCCTGGGCGATGAGGCCATCGATCAGCTCACCCGGAATGCCGGCCGTGCCGAACCCACCAATCAACACCGTGGCACCATCCTTCACCCCCGCAAGGGCCTGGGCCACCGAGTCCGCCAGTTTGTTGATCATTGCAACGCTTTCTTGGTTTCTCTGTTGTCTCTTTGAAATTTGTTCGTATATAGAACAAATGTTCGCTTAAAGAATTATAGTTGGCATACGTATGAATTCCCAAACCCCTGAAGCCAAAGACCCCAAACCGAGCGACAGCTATGTGCAGTCGTTCGCGCGCGGGCTGGAGGTGATCCGCTCGTTCAGCGCGGCCACGCCGCAGCAAACCTTGAGCGAAGTCGCCGCGCAGACAGGACTCACGCGCGCCGGTGCGCGCCGCATCCTGCTCACGCTGCAGACGCTGGGTTATGTGGAGACAGACGGCAAGCTGTTTCGCCTGAGCCCGCGCATACTGGACCTGGGGTTTGCGTACCTCTCGTCGCTGCCCATCTGGAACCTGGCCGAGCCGGTGATGGAAGACTTGGTGGAAGAGGTGCGCGAGTCGTCATCGGCCGCCGTGCTCGACGGCCTGGATATCGTCTATGTGCTGCGCGTGCCCACGCATAAGATCATGCGCACCACGCTGGGCGTGGGCTCACGCCTGCCCGCGTGCTGGACGTCCATGGGCCGCATGCTACTGGCCGGGTTGCCGGACGACGAACTGCAGGCCCGGCTGCAAGGCCACCCCACGCAGCGCTTTACCGAACACACCACCACGGATGGGGATGCACTGCTGGCTCACATCCGTCAGGCGCGGCAGCAGGGCTGGTGCCTGGTGAATCAGGAACTGGAAGAGGGTTTGATATCGATTGCTGCGCCGCTGACCAACCGCACGGGGCAGACGGTGGCGGCGCTCAACATCAGCGGTCAGGCCAATCGCACGAGTGCGGCGGTGATGCAGGAGAGCCTGCTGCCCGCACTGCTGAGCGCGGCCCGGACCATTTCGCGCATGATGGGAGCGCCGAGGGGGTGACAGATAACGGCTGTCGGCAACCGGCACCAGAGATCACCCACCGCAACGAGCGGCCGGTGCTAAAGCTCCGATTACCGTCTTACGTGGATAGGGCGAGAACCGGAGCCGCAACACCCGTCACTCGCCACGGTGGATGAAATCAGTTCTTGCGAAAGCCGAGCACCAGCACCACGCCGCCGAGAACCATCGCGCCCAGGCTCAACCATTGGGGGATATTCACGGATTCCTTTTCTTTCACGGTCAACTCCAGCGGACCGATCTTGGCCTGGGTGGTGTCCTTGGTAAAGCTGAACCCCCCGGTCAGAAACCCGGCAAGGCCCACCACCAACAACAGCACACCAACGATTCGCATTGCATTCATGACACTTCTCCCGATGCCGGGTTTGGAGGACTGCAGCAAAGTGGACCCGGCTCCCGACCCTTGCGCCAGCCCAATGTAGGTGCGCCGGCGCACAGCCTGCGTAGGACGCCGCCCCGGCGCGATGTAGCGGCCGGGCGCAATCCGCATCACCTCCCCCGCCTCCCCTCTGACGCCAGGCCCTTGCCCTGCGTGCTACCCTCACGTCCCATGTTCAGCCCCTCCCAAGCCGATGTGCGCCGCTTTCTGTGTGGTGTGCACGCCAAGACCCAGAGCGGCGCCCCCATGGAAGCCATCGAGACGCTGGCCAGCCTGTGGATCGCCGAGCACCCCGAGTACCACGCCGACCTGTCCGACGCCGATGCTGCCGTGGCCCGCAACTACGACGAAACACCGGGCCAGACCAATCCGTTTCTGCACCTGTCGATGCACCTGTCGATCAGCGAGCAATGCAGCATCGACCAGCCCCGTGGCATCCGCCAGGCGGTGGAGCTGCTGACGGCGCGGCTCGACTCGCTGCACGATGCCCACCACGCCGCCATGGACTGCCTGGGCGAGATGCTGTGGGAAAGCCAGCGCTCCGGCCGACCGCCTGATGGCAACGCCTACATCGCCGCCGTACAACGCCGCGCCACGCGCGATTGATCCAGTAAGCCCCTGAAAAAGCGACAAAGGCCAGTGCCCCATGGGCACTGGCCTTTGTTTTTTGTGGTGAAAGCCTTCAGGGACGATCAAGCCGTTTCGTAGTGCGCCTGGCGCTCTTCCATCGCCTTCCAGCCGATCACTTCCTTGAAGTCGGCCATGCTGGTCTGTCCGCAGGGCAAGCCGTCCACATCGCCCGTGCGGCGGGCCGACAGCGTGGCCAGGTTCTTCTGCAAGGCGTGCACCGTGCTCATCAGCGTGACCACCGGATAAGTCGCAAAAGCCGCCACCTCTTCGATCTGCGACCGCGTCAGGCGCGACATCCACAGCCCTTGCATGAGCTGCAGCGACAGGCGGCGGCCCGAGGCATTGCGCAAGCGCACCAGGTCTTCATAGCCCTTGAAAGTGCGCGAGATAGGCTGGATCAGGTCCGCCCCCGCCTCTGCAAAGCGCGCGGCGCGCTCGATGGCCTCCTCGGGATCGGCCACATCGGTGCGTGCGACGATGAGGAAGTCCGGGTCCTGGCGGGCATCCACCGCCGCCTTGATGCGCGCCACGGCATCGGGGATGGACACCACAGGAGTTACCGCCGCCGCCGCCGGGCAGCGCTTGGGGCTGATCTGGTCTTCGATCGAGATCGCGGCCACGCCCGCCTTCTCGAACTCGCGCACCGTGCGGGCCACGTTGATGACATTGCCGTAGCCGGTGTCGGCATCGGCAAACACAGGCTTTTTCACCACGTTGACGATGTGGTGCACCACACCCACGTTTTCGCTGAGTGTGTAGACCTCCATGTCTGGCTGGCCCAGCAGCGATGCCGAGATGCCAAACCCCGTGGTGAAGATGCCGTCAAAGTCCGACTGGTCCACCAGCAGGGCCGAGAGGGCGTCCTGCGCACCGGCCATCCAGAAGGTGGGGCCCGACTGGATGCGCGCACGCAGCTGTTGTCGCAAGCTTGTTGTCATGGCGGGTGTCCTCAACGTTTCACGGGGTCGATGTAGCTGCCCATGGACACGAACTTCTGGTCCTTGAGCTCCATCAGCGCCACACCCGTCTGGCCGCGCCGCGCATAGCCACCGGCACTGACGGGCTGGAAGGTGATCTTGGGGCCGATCTTCTGGTCAAAGTCCTTCATGCCATCCAGCTCCGCCACCACCTTGGTGCGGCTCGGTTCGGCGCCAGTGCGCTTCAACGCCTCGACCGTCACAGCGGCCGACGAATAGCCCATGAGCGCCATCGAGGTGGGCGCCGACTTGGGATACAGCTTGGTGTAGCGCTGGAAGAACGACTGGATGGCTGGGTTGTTGCCGTCCACCGCGTCGTAGTACGAGGCCACATAAAGCTTGGACTGCGTCTTGCCCAGCAGCTCGATGAACTTGGGGTCGTTGAGTCCACCCGCACCAAACACCGTGGGCTTCCAGCCCAGCTTTTCGGCACCGCGGAAGAACTGCACCGCCTCCTGGCCCAGCGCGTAGACGATGACCACGTCCGGCTCGGCCTGCTTGAGCTTGAAGACCTGCGAGGTCAGGTCGGTCGCGAAGCGCTCGAAGGTCTGCGCCTCCACCAGCTTCATGCCGTGCTTTTCCATGCGCTGCACCGCAATGTCGTAGGCCGGTTTGCCCCAGCCGTCGTTCTGGTAGAGCATTGCGATCTTCTTGGCCTTGAGCACCTCCACCGCATGGTCGATGTAGGCCGCCGTCTCGGTGGACTGGGGCGACGGCAGCACGTACAGCAGATCACGTGGCGGGTTGGAGGTCAGGTCGGAGATGCTCAGCGCGCCAATGGTGGGCACCTTCTTGGTGGAGCTGTATTCGTAGGCGCTGATGTTGGTGGCATGGCCGATGTTGCCCACCATGGCAAACACCTTGTCGCGCTCGACCAGGAGCTTGGCGTTGGCCACCGACTTGGCGGGCTTGAGTTCGTCGTCATAGGTGATGAGCTTGATCTTGCGGCCATTGACGCCGCCCTGTTCGTTGACCATGTCGAAGTAGGTGCGCATGCCTTCGTCCACAGCCTTGCCCATGTAGGCCAGCGTGCCGGACAACGGCTGTGATGAGCCCAGCACGATCTCCTGGGTCAGCACGCCCTCTTCCTTGTTTTCGAAGGCATGCGCGCCCAGGGTGGCGGCCATCAGACTGGCAGCTGCAGCGGCCAGCAGGGTGCGGCGGGGAGTGAGGTGGGTCATGGTTTGTCTCCTGTGTTTATCGGTGGGAAGGGAACATGGGGAAGGAACTTGCAAAGCCGAACCTGCGGTCAGCCGCCCAGGTAGGCACGGCGGATGTCTTCGTTGCCTGCCAGCTCCGAAGCAGGGCCTTGCATCACGACACGGCCGGTCTCGATGACATAGCCTTCATCGGAGATGTCGAGCGCGATGTCTGCGTCCTGTTCCACGATCAGCAGCGTGAGGTTTTCGCGGTCGCGGATGTCGCGCAGCGTCTCGAAGATCGCGTCTTTCAGGATGGGTGCCACGCCCATGGAGGGCTCGTCCAGCATCAGCAAGCGCGGCTTGGCCAGCAGGCCCCTGGCAATAGCCAGCATCTGCTGCTCGCCGCCAGACAAGGTGCCGGCACGCGATGTGATGCGCTCCTTGAGCCTGGGGAAATAGCCCAACACACGGTCAATATCGTCACGCACCTCGGCGGCGGGACGCGTGTAGCCGCCCAGCACCAGGTTGTCGCGCACAGTGAGTTGCGCAAACACCATGCGGCCTTGCGGTACATGGGCAATGCCTCGCCGCACCAGCGCTTCGGCGGGCACGTTGGCGATGGACTGGCCGTCAAAAATGGCTTGCCCGTCACTGACGGGCAGCAGCCCCGAGAGTGCACGCATCAGCGTGGTCTTGCCCGCGCCGTTGGCGCCCAGCACACACACGATGCGGGCCTGCGGTACGCGCAGGCTCACCCCGTGCAGCGCGCGGATCTTGCCGTAGCCCGCGCTCAGGTTGTCCACGCTCAGCAGTGCGGGCGCACTGGATGGTTCAACGCCGTTTGCCACTCTTGCCTCCTCCGAGATACGCCTCAACCACGGCGGGATGGTTTTCGATCTCCCTGGGGGAGCCCTGCGCCAGGAAGGCGCCGTTGTGCATCACGGTGATCGTGTCCGAGATGGACATCACCAGCGGCATGCTGTGCTCGATGAGCAGCAGGGTCGCTTGCGTGCTGGCCTGCAGCCGCTTGAGTGTTTCGCCCAGGGCATCGATCTCACGGTTGTTCATGCCCGCTGCAGGCTCGTCCAGCAGCATCAGGCGCGGCTCCAGCGCCATGGCACGGGCCAGCTCCACCAGCTTCTGCGTGCCGTAGGGCAAGTCACGCACCACCGCATGGGCATGGGCTTGAAGGTTGAGCTTCTCCAGCACGGCCTCCACACGCTCACGTTCCTCGCGCTCCTCACGGCGCTGGCGTGGCAGGCCCAGCAGGGCCTCGACCAGCGTGGCGCGCATGGCCATCGACCGTGCAATCAGCACGTTGTCAAACACGGTCAGTTCAGCAAACAGTTCCAGGTTTTGGAAGGTACGGGCAATGCCCAGGCGCGCCACCTGGTGCGCCTTGCAGCCCAGCAGTTCCACGTCACCTGCGGCCGTGCGATACCGCATGGAGCCTTGCTGGGGCGTGTAGAAGCGGCTGATGCAATTGAGCATCGTCGTCTTGCCAGCGCCATTGGGCCCGATCAATGCGTGCACCGTACCGGGCATCACGTCGAAGCTCACGTCCTGCACGGCCACAATGCCGCCGAACGCCATGCGCACGCCCTGAATGCTGAGCAATGGGGTTGCCCGACCGGGTGCTGCCGACACAGTTGCCTGCAACGGCAATGTCTTGTCGTCCAATACCCTCATCGCACACCCCCGCTCTGCGCTGCATCAGCACCCGGCAGGCGCTTGCGCTTGAAGAGGCTGGCCAGCCCGTCGGGCAGGAACATCAGCGCCAGGATCATGGCCACGCCGTACAGCGCGCGCTGGAACTGATCAAACCCCAGGTAGGTGAGCAACTGCGGCGCACCGATGACGAACACCGCGCCCAGCACCGAGCCCAGGATGGAGCCCAGACCGCCCACGATGACCATCGAGACGAAGCTGATCGACACCATGATGCTGAACAGCGATGGGTCAATGAAGCGCACCAGCGGGGCATACAACGCACCCGACAGTCCGGTGTAGAAAGCACAGACGCCAAACGCCACCAGCTTGAGCGCCGTGGTGTTCAAGCCCAGAGCGCGAGCAGCTGTCTCGCTGCCCTTGATGGCCAGAAAGCCACGCCCAAACCGGCTGCGCGCGAGGTTGCGCGCCACCCACAGCGCACCCGCCAGCACCACAGCGGTGAACACGTGGTACGCGCGCTCGCCCAGCGCCCAGCCGAACAGCGTGGGGCCGGGCGCGCCCATGCCGTTCTCGCCGCCCGACATGTCGCCGCTGGACTTGGCGATCTCCACCGAGATCATCACGAAACCCAGCGTGGCAATCGCCAGAAACACCTCTTCCAACCGCAGGACGGGGAGCGCCAGCAACAAGCCCACCACGGTGGCGATGCTGGCCGCGATGAACATCGACAGCACCAGCGGCACACCAAAGTGCGTGGTCAAGATGGCCGAGCCATAAGCACCGATGCCGAAGAACACGGCACCCGCCATGGAGATCAGGTTGGTGTAGCCCGTGAGGATGTTGGTGCCAAACGAGGCCAGCGTGTAGATGATGACAAGCGTGAAGATGTACAGCACGTAGCCACCGGGCACAAGCGGCGCCAGCACGAAGGCCAGCACGAACAGCAGCGGGCCGAGCCAGGGGTATGCGTCAAAGACTTTGGTCATGGCGGCTCCTTAGACCTTCTTGATCTGGGCGCGGGCCAGCAGACCGTGGGGGCGCAGGATCAGGATGACCAGCATCACGATGAAGGGCACTGCGTCCTTCCAGGCCGAGGACACATAGGCGCCCGTGAGGTTCGACGACACACCGATGATCACGCCGCCCAACAGCGCGCCCGGCATGCTGCCAATGCCGCCCAATACCGCAGCGGCGAACGCGAAGTGCAGGGCATGCTGCATCATCGAAAAGTGCACGAAAGTCAGCGGCGCAATCAGCAAACCCGCCGTGGCGGCGATCACGTGCGACAGCGCCCAGGCCAGCGCATAGATGCGCTTGATCGGAATGCCCATGAGGCGCGCAGCCGTGGGGTTTTCCATGGTGGCCTGCATGGCGATGCCCAGCCGCGTGAAGCGAAAGAACGCAAACAGCAAACCTGCCAGCGTGGCGCATACGGCCACGATGCCCAGGTCGATGCCCGAGACGATCACACCGCCGATGTCGATGGGGGCAGCCGGGAAGATGCTGGGCAGCTCCTGCGTGTCCTTGCCCCATACCCAGATGGCCAGGTCGCCAAACACCAGGAAAAGGCCCAGTGTGCAGATCGCAGACGACAGCAGTGCCTTGCCGATGAAGCGGCGGATGATGAACCGTTCGATCGCCATGCCCAGCGCCGCGCCAAACAACAGCGTGAGCGGCACCACCGCCCACAGCGGCAGGCCCAGCTTGAACAGTGTGTAGGCCACAAAGGCCGAGAGCATGGCCGCTTCGCCATGCGCGAAGTTGAGGATGCCCGTCGCCTTGAACACCATTACGATGCCCAGGGCGATGAGCCCGTAGATGGCGCCCAGGGCGACGCCGCTCACAATCATCTGCAACATGGTGCGCTCCTGCCCGTCATGTCGCCGCAGCTGCAGCACGCTCGCGCGCCAGCCGGGCTTTGAGATACGGCGTGAACCCGCCCGCCTCGATGGTGGCGCGCTCGGTGGACGACCAGGGCTCGAACGGCAGCGCCTGGCCCGTGCGCTCGTTGACGACCACACCGCGCTCCCAGTCCACGCGCAGCGTGTCCCAGCGCTGCGTGGCGGCACGGATGCCCGGGCAGGTGATCAGCGGGAAGCCCATGCTGATCTCCCCCCGAAAGAAGCCGGGCGAGAAAGACTCGGCGATCACGCCGGCCACCCCGAGGTGGCGCATGGCGCGCATGGCCGGGTAATGCGGGTGGCCATAGCCAAAGTTCTGGCCGCCCACCAGCACATCACCTTTGGAGACGGATTGGGCAAAGCCAGGGTCGTAACTGGTCATGGTGACCGCCGCCAGTTCATTGATGTCGGTGATCTTGATGTTCTTGATGCCAACAATCAGGTCGATGTCGTAGTCGTCTTCGGTGAAGACCCAGGCCGCGCGGCCATGCAAGGTGGGCAATGTCATGCTGCGCTCCCTTCTGCGTTGGCGAGGTAGGGACGGGGGTCGGTGATGCAGCCTTCCAGGGCCGATGCCGCCACCACGGCAGCGTTGCAGATGAAGATTTCGGAGTCCGCACTGCCCATGCGGCCGGGCGTGTTGAGCGTGCCGGTGGACACAGCGCGCTGGCCATCGGTCATGGTGGCAATGCGGCCATAGCAATAGTCACAGCTCGACGAGCTGATGAACGCGCCTGCATCCACCAGGGTAGAGATCAGGCCTTCGCTGGCGGCCTGCGACATGATGGCCTGGGAGGTGGGCACCACATGCAGCTGGAAGCCCGGCTTGATCTTGCGGCCCTTGAGCACCTGGGCGGCAACGCGCAGGTCCTCCAGGCGGCCGCTGGCGCAGCTGCCAAGGTAACCCATGTGCACTTCCAGGCCTGCGTATTCGGTCAGGTCCCGGGTATTGGCGGGGCTGGGTGGCACCACCACGATGGGCGCCAGGTCGCTCACATCCACGGTCACCACACGGTCGTAGTGCGCATCGGCATCGGGGTAGACCGGGTCCAGGGCGATCTTGGAGCGGCCCTTGGCGTGTTCCAGCGTCTTGGCATCGGGGGCAATCAGCATCGTGGTCGCGCCCAGGAACATGGCCTGGCCGCAGATCGTCTGGCGGCCCTCAATGCTCATGGCGTCGATCACGGGGCCGCACAGCTCCACCACCTTGAAGCGGCAGGACGATGGCCCCATCACCCGCACCAGGTGGTGGAAGATGTCACGCGCCATCACACCGGGCTGCACCGTGCCGGTGACTTCGATCTTGACCGTGCCCGGCACCACGAGCGCCATGCGCTCGGAGACAAAGGTCTCCAGCACACTCTTGCGCGCTCCAATGGCCAACGTGCCGAACGCACCCAGCTGGCTCACATGCCCGTCGAAATGCACCGCAAACGCACCCGGCGTGGCGTAGCCCAGCTCGGCCGACACCTGGTGGCCAATGCCCTCGCGCTCGTGCACGGGCACGCCCTGCTCCTTGCCCCAGGCGCGGGTGACCTTGTGCAGCTCTTCCTCCTTGGGGGCGGCGGCCGGGACCATGTGGTCAATGAACAGCACAAAGCGCTCGGGGCTGGGCACCTTGTCCACACCGAACTCCTCCTTGGCCTCCTTGAAGAACACATCCGTGTAGCCCGGAAAGTCATAGGCAATCACGAAATCCGGCCTGGCCAGGATCTCGTCGCCCGCCCGGACTGCAGGCACCCCTGCAACCCGGGCGAGGATCTTTTCAGTCATCGTGTAAGACATGTGGCTTCACCCAGTTATCCACTATGTGGAAGTTGAAAAATCGTTTGATTACTTATTAAAAAATCAAACGACAGCTCAATCGCCTGGGTAAACCCTAGATTGCCCACTATGTGGATACAAACTACAAAGACAACATGAATAAAAACACCATAACAGTCCCATCAGAGACAAATAAACCGCCACATAGTGGAAATTCGAAAACAGGGACTCAAAGCATCGAACGTGTCGTGCAGATGCTCCGTATCGTGGCGTCTCGTGGCAAAGGTGGCATGCGCATCGGCGAGATCGCCGCCACCAGCGGCCTGCCGCAGTCCACTTGCTTTCGCATGCTTCACCGGCTGGAGGCCGAAGGCCTGGTGGACCGGGATGCCCACACACGCAAGTACTACCTGGGCCCGCTGCTGTACGAGCTGGGATTGCTCGCGCGCCCCCGCTACCGGCTGTCGGAGCTGTGCGACAGCGCGCTGCAAAAGCTGGCCGAAGTCACCCAGGACACCATCTACCTGAGCGAGCGCAGCGGCCTGGAGGCCGTGTGCACCCACCGCGCACTGGGCGACTACCCCATCAAATCGCTGGCGCTGGACGTGGGCATTCGCCGCCCGCTGGGCGTGGGTGCGGGCGGGCTGGCGATCCTGTGCGCATTGCCTCCCGACGAGGCCGAATCCATCATCGATGCCAACGCGCCCAAGTACGAGAAGTACGGATTCGTCACAGCCCCCTACCTGCGCGAGGCGATCAAGGTGGGACGCGAGAAGGGCTATGCGTTTCTGGACAGCGTGGTCACACCAGGTACAGCAGCCATCGGTATCGCTTTTCCGCCAGACAACCCGATCGCCGCCATCAGCGTGGCAGCGATCTCGGGGCGGCTGGAGTCGCACCGGCGCGACGAGGTGGCCCGGCTCATGCGCCCGCAGATCCGCGCCATCTGCGAGGCCATGACCAACCAGGCGGTGCTGGCAGATCGCTGACCGCCCATCAACTACAACACCCGAAACGCCATCACCGCCACCAGCGTGGGCGGCAAGGCCCCCAGCAGCAGGCCCAGTGGGTTGATGACACCGTCCGAGAACTTCTCCTTCAGGATGGACGCCCCGGCCGGGTTGGGCGCATTGGCAATCACCGTCAGGCCGCCCCCCGTGACGGCGCCCGCCACCAGGGCCACCTTGAACTCGTCACTCAGGCCTTCGACCAGCGAGGCCAGATAGGTCAGCGCAGCGTTGTCGGTGAACGCGGTAAGCGCCGCCGCCCCAAAGAACACAGCGTTGGCGTCCATCTTCATGAGCACGGGCTGCAACCACCATTGCTGCAGGCCGCCCAGCACCACCAGACCGGCCAGGAAAAACGCCACCAGCAGTGCCTCGCGCAAGATCAGCGGGCTTTGGTAGCGCTGGTAGCCGGTAGTGAACCCCATAAAAAACAGGAACAGGCCCAGGAAAACAGCCGGATGGTGGGCAAACACGACCACCAGCACCAGGAAGGCAAGGTGCACGCCCGTCACGGTCCAGGGCACAGGGAACTCGGCGGCGGGAATCTTGCGGCCCATGTGGCCCAGCTGGTTGCGGAAGATCAGCATCGCGATGGCTGCATTGATGAGCACGGCCACTGCTGCCTTCCAGCCGAAGTTGGACAGCATGAACCAGATGTCCCAGTTCCACTTGGCAGCCACCATCAGCACGGGCGGCGCCGCAAAGGAAGTGAGCGTTCCACCAATCGAGATGTTCACGAACAGCACACCGATGGTCGAATACTTGAGTCGGCTGGAGATGGGGTGGGAGAACAGCGTGTCCCGCAGCATCAACGCGGCCAGCGTCATCGCCGCAGGTTCGGTGATGAACGACCCGAGCAGCGGCACGAACGCCAGCACCACAAAATACATGGCCATGCCGCGCTGTACCGGCAACAAAGCGGCAAGCGCCCGGACAAGGGCCCCAGACAGCTCCAGGATAGGCCGCGTGGCGGCGATCACCATGATCGCGAACACGAACAGTGGCTCGGTGAAATTGCGCGAGTCCAAGTAGGCGGTGGCCTCCTGCTTGCCGCTGATGGAGAACATGAACAGCATGAGCACCATCGCCCAGAAGCCGAACACGACCTCTACCTCGCCCAGCAGATGCCAGATGCCCGCGTGCTGGGGCTGCGTGTGCGCAAGGTGCTCGAAATACTTGGTGGAGAAGGTGTGAAGAATGGCCAGGCCGAACAGGACGGCACCAACCACCTGGATCAGGGTGGGGGAGGAGTTCATGGGTCGCAGAAAAGCCGCGCGGCGGCCCGACCAGCGCATGAACCTGCCGAGCCACCATGGCGCCGACACCCAAACAACATTTTAACTGGCGATACCGGAGAGCTCTGTAGGCGCAGGGCTTGAGGTACTCGCGAAAGGACGGTTGGCTGGCACACACAACCATGCATGGCACTCGGGAGTCTCACTTTCCAGACAATGCGGACACCTATCTGGAGGCTTTCATGTCGACGCACATCCATACGCCCACACAACCTTTGCCTCCGCCCTCCTCTGCCCCCATCCCGCCGGCAGTGGCCTGGCTGGGATACGGCGGCCTGCTGCCGTTCCTGGCGCTGGCAACCGTGGGCCTGTGGGCGCCCAGTACACCGTGGTGGAGCGAGGCGCTGCTGGCCTACGGCGCAGTGATTCTGAGTTTTGTGGGTGCGCTGCACTGGGGCTTTGCCATGGCACAAAGCGGGCTGAGCGCCCCAGAGCGCACGCGCTGCTTTGTATGGAGCGTGGTGCCATCGTTGATGGCCTGGCCTGCCACGCTATTGCCTGCCGCCGCGGGGGCCGTGCTGCTGGTCGCGGGCTTTGCAGCCCACCTGGTGCAAGACCACCGGCTGGCTGCGCGCACCTTGCTTCCCACGTGGTACTTGCCGCTGCGATGGCGCCTGACGGTCACGGCTTGTACATGTCTGGCGTTGGGGGCATGGGCCGCCAGCCGTTGACGATTCAACCGGCCAGCAAAAAGCCCGCCGAAGCGGGCTTTTTTTGTTGTCGTCAGCCAGCCTGCTAATCAACGGAAGCGCGACTGGGGCACCGTGTGCAGGTCGCCGTCCAGGCCGCTCACGTAATTGGCCAAGGCCTTCAGTTCAGCGTTGGTGAACTGCTTAGCCACACCGCCCATGATGGCGTTGCCACGACCCACGTTGGCGTTCTTCTCAACCTTGTAGGCCTTGAGCGCCACAAACAGGTAGTCGGCATGCTGGCCGGCGATCTTGGGATAAGAGGGGTCGATGGGCTTGGCGAAGTTGTCGCCGTGGCAGGAAACGCAAGCGCCCTTCTTCAGCAGCTCGGCCACTTGCACGCTGGGTTCACGCGAGGGCTTGGCGGGCAGTTCGGCACCGGTCTTGCCGTGTTGTTCGTAGTAGGCCGACACGTCAGCGATGTCCTTCTCGGACAACGACTCGGCGATGCCGCGCATGGTGGGGTGCTTGCGCTCGCCCTTTTGGTAGGCGACCAGCGCTGCCGCAATGTACTTGGCGCTCTGGCCCGAGATCATGGGCACCTTGTGGATCTCAGGAAAGCTGGCCTGGTAGCCAACGATGCCGTGGCAACCAATGCACATGGCAATCTTTTGCTTGCCGGCTTCCACGTCGCCCTTGGCTTCCTGGGCGTGGGACAAGGCGGTCACGGAAGCGACAGCCAGGGCAAATAGCGTGGTCAACGTTTTGTTCATTTTGCGCGCACAATCTCGTGGAAGTTCAGCTCTGGGCTCTGATCAGCCGTCGATTATAGCCAGCGCCCTGTCAAGCCCATTCATCAACGATCCGGTGTTTTCCCCCATGAAATTCCAAGGCTCCCAGAACTACGTCGCCACCCAAGACCTGATGCTCGCCGTGAATGCTGCCATCACGCTGCAACGGCCGCTGCTGATCAAGGGCGAGCCCGGCACGGGCAAGACGATGCTGGCCGAGGAAGTGGCGCAGGCGCTGGACATGCCCCTGCTGCAGTGGCACATCAAGTCCACCACCAAGGCCCAACAGGGCCTGTATGAATATGACGCCGTGAGTCGCTTGCGGGACAGCCAGCTCAACGACGGCGACAGTGCAGAGCGCGTGAAGAACATCCGCAACTACATCATCCAGGGCGTGCTGTGGCAGGCCTTCACGGCCGACCGCCCCGTGGCGCTGCTGATCGACGAGATCGACAAGGCCGACATCGAATTCCCGAACGACCTGCTGCGCGAAATCGACCGCATGGAGTTCTACTGCTACGAAACGCGCGAACTCATCAAGGCCAAGCACCGCCCGCTGGTGTTCATCACGTCGAACAACGAAAAGGAGCTGCCCGATGCGTTCCTGCGCCGCTGCTTCTTCCACTTCATCAAGTTCCCCGAGGCCGACACGATGCGGCAGATCATCAACGTGCACTTCCCCACGCTCAAGAGCGAGCTGCTCAGCGTGGCGATGAAGACGTTTTATGACGTGCGCAACCTGCCGGGCCTGAAAAAGAAGCCTTCGACCAGCGAACTGATCGACTGGCTCAAGCTGCTGGTGGCCGAAGACATTCCACTCACCGCCCTGCAAAGCGCCGACAACAAGGTGGCCGTGCCCCCGTTGGTGGGGGCGCTTCTCAAGAACGAACAGGACGTGAGCCTGTTTGAAAAGCTGGTGTTCATGAACCAGAGGAACCGCTGAGTGAACAACGGCAACAGCAACGACGACACCCGCCAGCTGCTGGCCCACGGCGTAGCCGATGCCGTAGGCTTTGTGGGGGGCGCCCTGCTGGGCTTCTGGCTGGGCCAGCTGTTGGGGCTCGATATCTTCGCGACCGGCTACGGCACCGGCAGCCTGGTGGGCATCGCCCTGGTGGGCATCGGTGGCGGCCTGGGCCTGCATGCGGCGCGGCGCTGGCAGAACAGCCGCCGCAGCCAACCGTCCAAGGATTGATGATTAGGGGATAGAGACCCATGGCTTTTGTAGAACCTGTCACGCTGCGCGATCGCGGAGTCCGCCTGGAGCCGCTGGCGCTGGCCCATGAAGAAGGTCTGCGGGCCGCAGCCGCCGATGGCCAGCTGTGGAAGCTGCGCATCACCTCAGTGCCCGAGCCGCAGGACACCCGCGCGTACATCGAAGCCGCGCTCAAGATGCGCGAGGACGGCAACCGCTTTGCCTTTGCCGTGGTGGAAGACGCCACCGGCAAAGTGCTGGGCTCCACCAGCTACCACGACATCGTGCCGGCTGTGAAACGCGTGGAAATTGGCTACACCTGGTACTGCCAAAGCGTGCAACGCACCCACGTCAACACCACCGCCAAGCTGCTGATGATGGGCCACGCCTTCGACACGCTGGGCTGCCATGTGGTGGGCTGGCGCACCGACAACTACAACTTTGCGTCACAACGCGCCATCGAGCGCCTGGGCGCCAAGAAAGACGGCGTGCTGCGCGGCCACGCGCTGCGCCGCGACGGCACCATCCGCGACACGGTGATGTACAGCATGCGTGCCGGCGAATGGCCTGAGGCCAAGGCGCAGCTGCTATATCTTTTAGAGCGTCATGCGCAATAAACACTAGCGCTAGAGGCCCAAATCATGCTCATCGACTTCTTCTACACCCTGCGCTCGGCCAAGTTGCCCGTGTCGGTCAAGGAATACCTCACCCTGCTCGAAGCGCTGCAGGCCGGTGTGGTGGGCCCCAAGTCGGATGACGCATGGAGCCTGGACGACTTCTACAACCTCTCCCGCCTCACGCTGGTCAAGGACGAGAAGCACTACGACAAGTTCGACCGGGCCTTCGGCGCCTACTTCAAGGGCGTGGAGATGGTGGCCGACTTCACCAAGCAGATCCCGGCCGACTGGCTGCGCAAGATCCTGGAGAACGAACTCACACCCGAGCAGAAGGCCGCCATCGAGAAGATGGGCTGGGACGAGCTGATGGAGACGCTGAAGAAGCGCCTCGAAGAGCAGAAGGAACGTCACGAAGGCGGCAGCAAGTGGATCGGCACCGGCGGCACCAGCCCGTTCGGCCACGGCGGCTACAACCCGCAGGGCGTGCGCATTGGCGGCGCGGGCAAGAACAAGAGCGCGGTGAAGGTGTGGGAGCAGCGCGCCTACAAGGACTACGACGACCAGCAGGAGCTGGGCACACGCAACATCAAGGTGGCATTGCGCCGCCTGCGCAAGTTTGCGCGCGAAGGGCATGAGTTGGAGCTGGACCTGCCCGACACCATCCGCAGCACGGCGGCCAACGCGGGCTACCTGGACATCAAGATGGTGCCCGAGCGGCACAACAACGTGAAGGTGCTGCTGCTGATGGACGTGGGTGGCACGATGGACGAGCACATCCAGCGTGTGGAAGAGCTGTTCAGTGCGGTCAAGAGCGAGTTCAAGCACCTGGAGTTCTACTACTTCCACAACTGCGTGTACGACTTCATGTGGAAGAACAACCGCCGCCGCTTTGCCGAGAAGTTCCCGACCTGGGACATCATCCGCAAGTACAACAAGGACTACAAGCTGATCTTTGTGGGCGACGCGACGATGAGCCCGTACGAGATCCTGCAGCCCGGCGGCAGTGTGGAATACAACAACGAGGAGCCGGGTGCCGAGTGGATCCAGCGCCTCACCCACGCCTTCCCCAAGTTTGCATGGATCAACCCCGAGCCCCAGGGCGTGTGGCAGTACCGCCAGAGCATCAGCATCATCCAGCAGCTGGTGGGCAACCGCATGTACCCGCTGTCGCTCAAGGGGCTGGAAGAAACCATGCGGCTGCTGTCCAAATAGGCGCGGTACCGGGGTCAGATGCCTTGTGAGCATCTGTCCGACAGGGAGCGCTGCAGTTTCAGGGCATAGTCGGGGATGAATGGGACAGGCTGGCAGGCTTGTCCGCCCCCCATACGACCTCCCTGACATATCCTTCCGCGCCGTGCCTCTCCGCGTTTTGCGCTCCGCCACCGCTACCACCCCAACGCCGGCCCTGTGGTCGGCGTTGCTGCTTTCCGGCGCACTGTGCCTGAGCGGCTGCAGCCTGCTGCCACGGGCCGACGAGCCCACGACCGGCGACACCCGCAGCGACCTGGTCAGCCCCGAAGGCAGCAGTAGCGCCCCATCGTTTGACGTGGTGGTGCGTGCCCCCGACGCGGTGCGCGAGACGCTGGAGCGCCACCTGGAGCTGCAGCGCTTTCGCCAGCTGCCCGACCTGCAGGCCAACGAGCTGCAGCGCCTGCTGGGCGCCACGGATGCCAATGCGCGGGAACTGCTGGGCACCCTGGGCTACTTCGCGCCCACCATCACCGTGGAGCTGACGGAGGCGCAGGAAACCGCCGGTACCCACAAGGGCGCGCCCCGCACCGTCACCGTCACCGTGGAGCCCGGCCCCCAAACCCGCATTGCCCGTGCCGACATCACTGTGGCGGGCACCGACGATGCCGACAAAGACAACCTGGCGCGGCGGCAGCAGCGCTTGCAGCGCAACTGGTCCCTCGCCCCCGGGCAGCCCTTCACCCAATCGGCCTGGGACAACGCCAAGGCCGACGGGCTGCGCCAGCTGCAGGCCCGGCGCTACCCCACGGCCCGCATCGCCAACAGCCGGGCCGAGATCGATGCCGACCGGCAGGAAGCCCAACTGAGCGTGAGCTACGACCCCGGCCCCGCCTACCGCTTCGGCCCCTTGCGCGTGCAGGGCAGCCAGCGCTACGACAGCGACGGTGCGCGGCGCCTGGCGCGCCTGCCCACCGGTGCGGTGTATGACGAGGCCGACATGCTGGACGCCCAGCTGCGCCTGGCCAGCAGCGGCTACTACGACGCCGTGTTCCTCACGCTCGATACCGAAGGCACCGACCCGCAGGCCGCCCCAGTGGTGGCCCAGGTGCGCGAGGCCCCGATGCAAAAGCTGGTGTTCGGCCCCGGCTTCTCGACCGACAGCGGCGGACGCCTGTCACTGGAGCACATCCACAACCAGATGCCTGTGCTCGGCTGGCGCGCGGTGACCAAACTCGCACTCGACCGCGAAACCAAGCTCGCCAACACCGAATGGACGGACCTGCCCAACGAAAACGGCTGGCGCTGGTTTGCAGGCGGCCAGGTGCTGCGCGAGGCCACGGGCGACTACGACGTCAACAGCGGCCGTCTGCGCGCAGGCCGCAGCAAGAGCACCAAATCCATCGACCGCAATTATTTTTTGCAGTACGACTACGCCAACAGCCAGGGCCTGACCAACAACGCGCGGTCGCCCTCCGACACCAGCACGGCCCTGAGCATCAACTACGGGTGGACGGGCCGCTACTTCAACAGCCTCACCGCCCCCACCCGGGGCCATGGCCTGGCGGTGGAGCTGGGCCTGGGCACCACCCTACGGCCAGAGCGCGACCCGTTTGTGCGCACCCTGGTGCGGTGGCAGTCCTTCCTCCCCGCAGGCCGCGTGCAGGACGATGCAGGCATCGGCCGCAATGCCCGCGTGGCACTGCGGGCCGAGGCAGGCGCCGTGCTGGCGCGCGAGGGGGCGCAGATCCCCGTCACGCAGCTGTTTGTGACGGGCGGCGACACCACCGTGCGCGGCTATGGCTACCGCAGTATCGGCGCGCGCACCGACAACGGGCAACTCTATGGGGGCCGCTACCTGGCCGTGGGCAGCGTGGAGTGGCAGCGCCCCATCGTCTACCAGGGTGCCATGACCGACTGGGAAAGCACGCTGTTTGTGGATGCAGGCGCCGTGGCCGACAAGGTGGGTGACCTGAGCCCGCGCGTAGGCGTAGGTGCCGGTGTGCGCTGGCGCAGCCCCGTGGGCCCGCTGCAGGCCGACCTGGCCTACGGCGTCAAGACCAAGGAAGTGCGGCTGCACTTGCGCCTGGGGTTCAGCTTCTGATGGCGATGAACGCCCCGCACCTTCCCACACCCCGTGCCCGCACCCGCGCGTCGAACTTCAGCGCCGGGTCCTCGTCGGCCCCACGCCCTCCTCCGCCCCGCGCGCCGCGTGTGCTGCGGGCTCTGGGCTGGCTGCTGGTCGCCCTGGTGGCCCTGCTGCTGGCGGCCAGCGCGCTGCTGTGGTGGTGGGCGGGCAGCGGCACATCACTGGCCACCACGCTGGCCCGCGCGGCGCAATACCTGCCCGCCAACCAGCAACTGGAAAGCCGCGAGGTCAGTGGCTCGCTGCGCAGCGGCGGGCGCATTGGCTGGCTGCGCTGGAGCAGCCCCACCCTGGTGGTGGAAATGACTGACATCCGCCTGGGCTGGCAGCTGGCCCCCTTGCTGCAGCGCCGCCTGGAGCTGGGCGAGGTGCATGCCGCCCGCGTATTGATCACGCCCCAGCCACGCCCCGCCGACACGCCCCAGCCACCGCCCACGCCCCTCACCGACCTGGTGCTGCCGCTGCAGCTGGGCGCGCCGTTCCGGGTAGACCAGCTGCTGTGGGCCGGCCCCCCCGCCGTGGAGGCCCAGGGCCTGGTGGGCGACTACCGGTTTGACGGCCGCCAGCACCGCCTGAACATCGGCGCGGTAGAACTGGCCCAGGGCCAGTACAGCGTACGCGCCACGCTGGACGCACAAGCCCCCATGGCGCTGGATGCCACCGTGGACGGCACCGTGCAAACCGCCGTGCCCGGGGGCGGTGCCGCGCTGCAGGTGGGCGCCCACGCCACGCTACAGGGTACGCTGGCCACCGCCGCCGCCCAGTTGCAACTGCAGGCACGCCTGAAGCCCGCACCAACCAGCGAAGCCTCCACCCCGCCCATGGCCGCGCCTGCCAGCAAACCGGGCGCATCGAAATCCCAGCCCCCACGCGCGACCCCTGCGCCTGCGGCTGACCCCATGCAGGCTGACCTGACCGCCACACTGGCACCGTGGGCACAGCAGCCCCTGCAGTCTGCCAACGCCACGCTGCGTGCCGTCAATCTGGCAGCCCTGTGGCCGCAGGCACCGGTCACGCAACTGCACGGCACGCTGCAAGCCGGGCCGACATCCGGTGGCACAGGCACGGCAGGCTGGAGTCTGCAAGCCGCGCTGCGCAACGACCTGCCCGGCCCCTGGGACACCACCCGCCTGCCACTGACCGCGCTGGACGCCAGCGCAAGCTACGACGGCACCCGCTGGACCGTGCCCAGCGCCACCCTGCAGGCGGGTGCGGGCAGCATCACCGCACAGGGCCACTACACCCCCGCCGCCCATGCCCTGGAGGGCCAGGCCACCCTGCGCGCGCTGCGTCCCGACGCGCTGCACACGCTACTGGCCGCCGCCCCGCTCTCTGGCCGCGTCACCGCACAAACCCAGGGCGACGCCGTGCGCTTCAGTGCTGACGTGCGGGCAGACACCGGCACGGCGGCGCGCGCAGCAACCGTAAAGACCCCGGGTGCAGCGGGCCCACCGCTGCGCATCAATACCCTCAGCACACAAGGCACGTGGCAGGCCGCCGACGGCGGCTCGGTGCGGCTGGACCGCTTATTGCTGGACGCACTGCAGGCCCGTGTGGAAGCCACCGGGCTGCAGGTCGCACTGGGCACGCAATCTGCGCAAGGCAAGGTCACCCTGGCAGTGCCCGGCGCCACCGCACAGGCACAAGGCACACTGGCCCCGCGCAGCGGCGCTGGCGACCTGCAACTGCAGTGGGCCGATGCAGCACTCACGCAGCGTTGGCTGGCCGGCCTGCCCGTGGTGGGCACCTCCGTACAGCGCACTCTGCAAGGGGCCAGCGCCCAGGGCGCCGCACAGATCGCCGCGCGCTGGAAGGGTGGATGGCAGACGTTGACTGAGCAACTTCAGACTACCACCGCCAACAGCGCACCCGCCCGCAACCCCGACCGCTTTGATCTGCAGGCCACGCTGAGCACCCCCCAGCTGGACCTGTCGCTCCCGGCCACCACCAACGCCAGCGGCGGCACATCCGCCGGGCAAGCCCTGCAACTGCGCGCCTTCAAGGCCGAACTGGGGGGCAACCTGGCGCAGGCCTCCCTGGCGTTGACCGGCGAGGTCCGCACGCCAGCGCCCCAGGCCCTGCAGACCACGGTGCAGACCCGCCTTGCCAGCACCCTGGTGGGTGCCGGGCAGTGGCAGTTGCAGGTCAGCGAACTGCGCCTGCAGGCCCAGGCCGCCCAGCGCCCCGGGCCGTGGACGCTGCAACTGGCTGAGCCCCTGGGCCTGACCGTGCGCACTGGCGCCCCTACCCCTGGAGCCCCCAGGTCACCGGCCAGCGGGCGTGCGTCACCATCGCCCACCACCAGCTCCCTCAGCCTGCAGGCATCGGCCGGTCAGGCCCGGGTCACAGGCCCCTTGCCGGGCACCGTGGCTCTGCGCTGGTCGCCGGTGCAATGGTCTGCCGCCACGGCATCCAACACCGCCCTGCGGTTGCAAACGCAGGGCACGCTGCAGGGCCTGCCCATGGCCTGGGTGGATGCGCTGGGCCTGGGCGAGACGCCCGCCGCCGCAGGCCGGCCCGCGCAGCCGTTGCTTGCGCGCATGGGGCTGGCCAGCAGCATCGTGCTCGACGGGCAATGGAACGTGGACACCACGGGCGACGCCCTGCGCGCCAGCGCCAGCCTGCGCCGTACAAGTGGCGACCTGCGCATCCTCGCGGGCGATGCCACGGCCGTCACAGCGGTGCAAAGCAGCGGCCAGGGCACCGGCGCCGGAGCCACCACCGTGCTGGCGACTGCGGCCACGCCGCCTGCAGGCGCATCCAGCGCATCGAGCGCCCCAGGTACTCCCGCCGGTGTGCGCCAGGCAGAAATCACGGTCACCGCCGAAGGCGACACGCTGCGCGCGCGCCTGCTCTGGGCCAGCGACCGCGCGGGTGAGATCGATGCCACCGCCAGCACGCGCCTCGCCGCCGCCAACGCCGATGTCCCCTTCACCTGGCCTGCCGACGCGCCACTGGCCGGCACCTTGCGCGCCCGCCTGCCCGACGTGGGCGTGTGGTCTGCGCTGGCACCACCCGGCTGGCGCGTGCGCGGCACGCTGGACGCCAGTGCGACCTTGTCGGGCACGCGCGATGCGCCGCGCTGGGCGGGCACCCTGGGCGCCGATGACATGGCAGTGAGATCGGTGGTGGACGGCGTGGACCTGCAAGGCGGCCGACTTCGCGCCACGCTGCAGGGCAACCAGCTCAATATCACCGAGTTCCGCCTGCAAGGCGGGCGGGGCAGCAGCGCGCGCATCGCAGGCTTCAGCGGCAACCGCACAGCCGCCGCGCAAGACGGCGGCACGTTGACCGCCACCGGCCGCGTGGCCTGGGGCGACAGCGCCACTGCAGGCACGGGCATGTCAGGCATCACCATGTCTCTGCAGGCCGAGGCCAAGGCCCTGCAGGTGCTGGTGCGTGCCGACCGGCAGGTCAGCGTGTCGGGCCAGTTGCAGGCCCAGTTGCAGCAGGGCCAGATCAGCCTGCGCGGCAAGCTCACCACCGACCGCGCCACCATCATCCTGCCGGATGAATCTGCGCCGCGCCTGGGCTCGGACGTGGTCGTGCGCTCCGCCGCCAAGGACCGCGAAGACCAGGCCAAGGTCCAGGCCGCCGCCAAGGCCAACCAGGTGGCCGCGCAGGCAGAAACCGCCAAGCCGCCCGACATCGCCATCACCCTCAACCTGGGGCGCGACTTCGCGCTCCAGGGCCAGGGCATCACCACCCGGCTGACCGGCGAGGTGGACGTCCGCAGCAGCGCCGTGCCCGGCGCCCCGCCGCGTGTGACCGGCGAGGTGCGCACCGACCAGGGCCGCTACCGCGCCTGGGGCCAGATGCTGGATGTGGAGACAGGCCTCATCCGCTTCAACGGCCCGTACAACAACCCCTCGCTCGACATCCTGGCCCTGCGCCCCAACATCAGCGTGCGCGCGGGCGTGCAGGTCACCGGCAGCGCGCAGGCGCCACGCGTCACGCTGTATTCCGACCCTGAACTGCCGGATGCCGAAAAGCTGTCGTGGGTGGTGCTGGGCCGCAATGCCTCGGCCGGAGGCGCCGAAGCGGCCATGCTGCAACAAGCCGCCTTGGCGCTGCTGGGCCGCAACGGCGGCCAAAGCCCTACGGCCAACGCCGCCAGCCGCCTGGGCCTGGACGAAATCGGCTTTCGCGGCGCCACCACGGGTGAGGACGCCAGCGCCGCCGCCCTCACCTTCGGCAAGCGCCTGTCCAAAGACCTGTACGTGACATATGAACGCAGCCTGTCGGGCACGCTGGGCACGCTCTACATCTTTTACGACCTGTCCCGCCGCCTCACCCTGCGCGGGCAAACCGGTGAGAAGAGTGCGGTGGACATCATCTACACCGTGAAATACGACTGAGGTCCAGGCGGCCAGAGAGACAGCCGCGCGCCACTACAATGCGCGGCTGCCTTGCCTCCTCGTAGTTCAATGGATAGAACGAGTGCCTCCTAAGCGCTAGATACAGGTTCGATTCCTGTCGAGGGGACCAAATTCACAGCCAAAATGGCGGCAAGCGCTAGTGCAATATGCGCCGATAGCTATCAAATTTATAGCAGGCTCACACGCTACGTACGCTGCACCAGCCAGCCTGTAGTGAGCCCCGCACACCCTACTTCGGGTCTGTCTTGCCTTCCGACCCTCGCAGAGGCGGCGCAAGGTGTTCTGCGGCGACAGCATCGGCCAAAGGATCATCCGGGCTGACCATAGTGCCCGCTGCGGCACCACCCAGCGCACCGGCGATGCCGCCCAAAGTGCCCCCAACCACCACCCCCACCGGACCCGCGACGGCCACGCCCACAGCGGCGCCGGCTGCTGCGCCAGCCATCATGCCGCCGCCCATCAAGGCGGAGTGGGCTTCGCGCTCTGCGTCTTCAGGCTCCAACGCGGTCTGTGCGCCGGTCCGGGGATCTTGCGACGGGATTCCGTAGCCGGGGCGCGCTTGCTCGGCCAGGTCTTTGTCCACCGGTGTGGCGGTCGCAGCGGAAGGGATGGGGGTAGTGGCTGGAATCATGATCGGCTCCTTGGACATGGGGCGACGGCGCCAACGGGGTGCCGTCACTGTCCTTTTTTAGCCCTGCAGCTAGGCCGCCCTTGCCAGCCTGCAGACCACACCACTGTCAGGCAATGCGCCGTGCCATGGCACCGCCCTCAGGCCGCCTGCGGTGCCGCGCGGTCTGCAGCAGCGGGCCGGGCAGCAGTCATGGCACTGCCCATCGACGCGGCCATGATGCAGCCAATGGCCAGCCACTGCACCACGCTCAGGTGCTCGCCCAGCAGCGCCATGGCCACCAGTGCAGCCACCGCAGGCTCCATGCTGATCATGATGCCGAAGGCCTCCTTGGGCAGGCGCTTCAGGGCCATCATCTCCAGCGAGATCGGGATGGCGCTGGACACCGCAGCCACCGCCACGCCAATGAGCAGCACGGCGGGCGACAAGAGCGCCGCGCCCGTATGCACCACGCCCACCGGCACCACCACCAGCGCGGCCACCAGCAGGCCCAGCGATACGGAATGCCCCGCGTGCAGATGTCCGGCGCGCTTGCCGAACACGATGTACAGCCCCCAGAACACGGCCGCGCCCAGGGCGTAGAAGACGCCCACCGGGTCCAGCGTGCTGCCGTTGAGCCCCAGCGGCAGCAGCATGCCCAGACCCGCGATAGCCAGCGCCACCCACACAAAATCCACCGCGCGACGCGACGACCAGATCGCCACGGCCAGCGGCCCGGCGAACTCGATGGCCACCGCCAGGCCAAACGGCAGGGTGCGCAGCGACATGTAGAACATGAGGTTCATGCCCCCCAGCGCCGCGCCGTACAGCATGACGGCCCGCGCATCGGCGCGCGACAGGTGCCAGCGCCAGGGCCGCCACAGCAGCAGCACCAGCAGCGCCGAAAAACCCACGCGCACGGCGGTGGTGCCCTGCGCCCCTACCACCGGAAACAGCCAGTGCTTGGCCCACGAGGTGCCAATGCCCAACGCGGTGACGGAACCCAGCACGGCCAGTAAGGGGAAGAACCGGTGCAGAAGAGAACGGAGGGGGGAAGCGCTCATGGGCTGAAAATATAGTGCGACCCCAGCGTGCTTTTGGCTCGAATTTCGGGGCTTGCGCGCAACTTTCGCTCACCCTGAGACCCCGTTCCAAGGAACCCCCATGTCCACCCCTGCAGCACTTGACCGCTTCGACCTCGCGATCCTCGACATCCTGCAGGCCGACAACACCACGCCCCAGCGCGCGATTGCGCAGGCGGTGAACCTGTCGGCGCCTGCGGTACAGCGGCGCATTCAGCGGCTCAAGGACAGCGGCGTGATCCGCGCCAACGTGGCCGTGCTGGACCCGGTGAAGGTGGGCAAGCCGCTGACCATCGTGCTGGAGGTGCACCTGGACAACGAGCGCCCCGACCGCACCGCCCCGCTGCGCGCGCGCATTGCGGCGGAAGACGCGGTGCAGCAGTGCTACAGCGTGACGGGCGAGGCAGACTACCTGCTGGTGGTGAACGTGGCGTCGATGGCAGACTACGAGGCGCTGACGCGGCGGCTGTTTGAGGGGGACGACAACATCAAGCGCTTTCGGACCTCGGTGGCGCTGGCCAGCCTCAAGACCGGGCTGCGCGTGCCGCTGGACAGCGCGGCACCCGCTGCCTGATCACCGGTCACAACCCCAATCCCGAATCCCAACTCACAGACCCAGCATCTGGCGCATCTGCCTGCCCATGAGGCGCTGGCGCGGGCCACCCAGCAGCTCGCACATGCGCGCATTGAGCGGTGCCGCCATGCCCTGTTGCGCCGCCAGCCGCACCACGGCGCCGCACAGCGCGTCGATCTCCGTCACGCGCCCGGCCTCCAGGTCGTCCCACATCGACGAGCGGGCCGTGGCGTCGATCTGCAGCATGCGCTTTGCCAGTCGTGTGAACAGCCAGTTGGGCAGGCGCAGCACATGGGGCAGCAGCGTGGGCGACACGGCGGTGACCTGGGCGGGCGTGATGCCCGCGCGCGCCATCACGCGCAGCGCCTCGGTCTGCAGCGCGGCAAAGACGCGGCGGCAGTCGCGGTCCAGCAGCTCTTGCCGCAGGGGCAGGTTGGACAGCGCGTTGACCGGGTTGTTGAGGTTGAGCAGCAGCTTGCCCCACTGCACGGCACGGATGTCTGGCGGCAGCGTGGTGGCCAGGCCGGCGGCGTTGAACAGGGGCGCGATGCGCTCGGTGACCGCGTCGCGCTGCAGCTGCAGGTGGCCTGCGGTGGCGCGGTGCACCTGCGCGCCACGCAGCACCACGTTGTAGGGCACCATGCCCGCCAGCACGTTCAGGCCGGGCGCCAATGCGGCGATGCGGGCCACGTTGTCCACGCCGTTTTGCAGCGAGATCACCGGTGTGCCGGGCGCACAGGTCGCCGCCAGCTCGCGCGCGGCAGACTCGGTGGCGCCGCTTTTGACGCACAGCAGGATGATGCTGTCGGCACCGGGCGCGGCGTCGGCCAGCGTGGCAGCCAGTTGCAGTGTGGACGTGGGCACGGTGCGGTCAAAGCCGTCCAGGTCAGTGACCTGAAGACCGCGGAGCGCGATGGGCTCCAGCGCATGCGGCCGCCCCACCAGGCACACCGGCTGGCCGTGCGC
The DNA here is from genome assembly GCF_059423685.1 of Acidovorax sp. GW460-11-11-14-LB4. Classification (NCBI taxonomy): domain Bacteria; kingdom Pseudomonadati; phylum Pseudomonadota; class Betaproteobacteria; order Burkholderiales; family Comamonadaceae; genus Acidovorax; species Acidovorax sp. GW460-11-11-14-LB4. Next base: position 65,152 of record NZ_JBWKYJ010000013.1, read on the forward strand.
GGCCAGGCGCCCACCCACATAACAACCAATGGCGCCTGCGCCCAAAACGATGAAGTTCATGCCGATGCGTGTGTACGGTGGTGGAAGTGGACGCAGGCGGACCAGGAACCGGCACAGCCTGCGCGCTACCCCCGCATTGTGCGGGGCAGGCCCCTGGCGGCGTGGCGCGCACGTGACGAGGCGCTTTGAAGCACTCAGCGGGTGCTTTTGAGTGCTTTTGAGCCGATAGCGCTAGTGCAATATGCCTGGACAGCTATGCAATTCATAGCAAACAGGGCATCACGCAGCTCAGGGCTTGGCAGCCGCAAACCGCACGGTCACCCGCAGGCCGCCCAGGCGCGCCGAGCTGTCCAGCGCCACGGTGGCGCCATGGCCTTGGACGATGGCCTGCACGATGGCCAGACCCAGACCGCTGCCGGGCGCACCGTCGGCGGTGACGCGCACAAACCGCTGCATGGCCCGCTCGCGGTGCTCGGGGGCGATGCCGGGGCCGCTGTCTTCCACGGTGAGCACGGCGTGGTCGCCGTCGCGGCGCACCTGCAGGTCCACCTGGCCGCCGGGCGGGCTGTATTTGATGGCGTTGTCCAGCAGATTGCGGGCCAGCATGCGCAGGGCCTCGGCATTGCCTGTGACGGTGGCGGCGTCCGATTCAAGCAGGCCCACATCCATGCTGCGCGCCTGGGCAGCGGGAGCCACGTCGGCCAGTGCCAGTTGCGCCGTGGCGCGCAGGTCCACCGGATCGTTGACAGCCGTGCTGGCCTCCTGCCGGGCCAGGGTCAGCAGCTGCTCGACCAGCCGCGTGGCGCGCTCGATGCCGGCCGACAGGCGTTCGATGGCGGCCGCCCGCGCGGCGTCGTCGCCCGCACGCTGCAGGCCCTGCAGTTGCAGGCGCAGTGCGGCCAGGGGGGAGCGCAGCTCGTGCGCGGCGTCGGCTACAAAGTGCTGCTGGGCCTCGAACGCGTGCTGCACGCGCTCGAACAGCAGGTTGAGTTCGCTCACCAGCGGCTGCACCTCATCGGGCAGTTGTGCATCGCTCACGGGCGACAGGTCGTCGGCCTGGCGCTTTGCCAGCTGGCGGCGCACGCGTTCCACCGGGGCCAGCGACCGGCTCACGCCCCACCACACGGCCAGCACCAAGAGCGGCGCCATGATGGCCAGCGGCGCCAGCGTGCGCAGCGCCAGGCTGCGGGCCATGTCGCGCCGCGCAGCCATGTTCTGCGCCACCTGGATGACTTGCGAGCGCGTCTGCATCGAGAACACCCGGTAGGTGCCGCCGCGCGCCTGCACGTTGGTGAAGCCCAGCACGGCAATCTGCGGCAAGGCGGCGCCCACGGCGGATTCAAAAATGCGCAGGCCCTCGTTGGTCCACACCTGCACGATGAACTCGTGGTTCTCGTCCTCGGGGTCCAGGCCCGGGCCCAGGCCTTGGGCATCCACCGGCAGACCCGAGCGCAAAGCCAGCGCCGTCTGCTGCATGTGGTAGTCGAACAGCGCATCGGCCTCGTCCAGCGCGCCCCGGTAGGCCAGTGCGCCCTGCACTGCGCCTGCCAGCACGATGGCAGCCAGCAAAAACATCAGCAGACGCATGCGCAGCGAGCGCGGGAGCATGGACTGCAGCGCGCTGCGCCAGGAGGTGGTTGGCACGTTCTTCATCTCTATCCATCCATCCCCGCCGCATGCTCAGGGCGGGAGATTGCGCGGGGGCAGCCAGCAAGGGCCGCCCCGCAGCAAAGGCTGTCGTCCCCTTGGGGAGAAGCGGCGAAGCCGCTCAGGGGGGTCATGCCTTCGGCACGAGGTAGCCCACCCCGCGCACGTTCAGCACCAGCTCGGGCCCCAGCTTCTTGCGCAGGCCGTGGATGTAGACCTCCACCGCGTTGCTGCTCACCTCGTCGCCCCAGCCGTAGAGTTTGTCCTCCAGCTGCTGGCGCGACAGCACCATGCCGGGGCGGGCAATGAGCGGCTCCAGCACCGCCCATTCGCGCCCCGACAGCACCACGGGCGTGCCGCGCACGGTGACCTCGCGCGTGGCGGGGTTGATGCTGACGCCCTGGTGTTCATACACCGGCTCGGCACGGCCCGCTGCGCGGCGCAGCAGGGCACGGATGCGGGCCAGCAGCTCGTCCAGGTCGTAGGGCTTGAGCACGTAGTCGTCGGCCCCGGCATCCAGCCCCTCGATGCGCTGCGCCACGGCATCGCGCGCGGTGGCCACCAGCACGGGGGTGCGGTTCTTGCGGGCGCGCAGGTCGCGCAGCACGGTCAGACCATCGCGTTGGGGCAGGCCCAGGTCCAGCAGCACCAGGTCATACGCCTGGGTGCGCAGGGCCGTGTCGGCCGCGTCGCCATCGCGCGCCCAGTCCACCGCGTACTGCTCGGCGCGCAGCAGGTCCAGCACGGCTTCACCGATCATGGAATCGTCTTCAACAAGCAGCAGGCGCATGGCAAGGGGGCAGAAAGGTCGGTCGGTCAGAAGTGCAGGAAATGGGCTGGCTGCCAAGGATAGCGGCGGCATGGGCGCTGGCGCAGCACCGGGCTGCCAGAACGACTTAAATTTGACACATCACTGTCACAATGAAAGCGCCACGCGCACACCGCCCGCCCCAGGGGCCGGGCCACCACCACAAAACACAAGGAGCAAGACCGATGGCGATTCCGATGGCATTCCCCCCTCTCCACCACGTTGCTGCGGCCGTTGCGCTGGCCGCACTGGCTTCCACTAGCGCCCAGGCCCAGGGCGTGGTCAACGCGCTGTGCAGCACCGACGCGCCCTGGTGCGAAGCGGCCGCCAAGGAGTTCACCCGCAAGACGGGCATCAAGGTGAACCAGGCCCACAAGGGCACGGGCGAGATTGCCGCGCAGCTGCGCGCCGAGGCCAACAATCCCAAGACCGACATCTGGTGGGGCGGCACGGGTGACCCCTTCTTGCAGGCGGCGGAGCAGGGCCTGCTGGCCGAATACCGCCCCGCCTATCTGCATGACCTGCATGGCTGGAGCGTGCGCCAGTACGCCATGTCGGGCCACCAGGTGGGGGGCTTTTACAGCTCGGCCATCGGCTTTGGCTACAACACCGAAACGCTCAAGAAGAAAAAGCTGCCGGAGCCGCAGTGCTGGTCCGACGTGATCAAGCCTGCGTACAAGGGCGAGGTGGAAATCTCGCACCCCGCCTCCAGCGGCACGGCCTACACCGTGATCGCGGGGCTGGTGCAGCTGATGGGCGAAGACAAGGCGTTCGACTACCTCAAGGCCTTGCACAAGAACACCACCACCTACACCCGCAGCGGCCAGGCGCAGGCGCCCAACGTGGCCAAGGGCGAGGTGGGTGTGGGCATCACCTTCATGTTCAACTTTGAGAAGTGGAAGGCGGACAAGTACCCGGTGAAAACCCAGGCGCCTTGTGAAGGCACCAGCTACGAGGTGGGCGGCATTGCGCTGGTCAAGGGCGCACGCAACATGGAGAACGCCAAAAAGTACTACGACTGGCTGATGAGCCCCGAAGGCCAGGCCGTGGGCGCCCAGGTGGGCAGCTACCAGGTGCCCGCCAACAAGACCTTCAAGATGGACCCGCGCATCCCGACGCTGGACAACGTGAAGCTCATCAAATACGACTTCGAGAAATACGGCAAGGCCGCCGAGCGCAGGCGCCTGATCGACCGCTGGACCAAGGAAGTGGAGGCGCTGCCGCGCTGATGTGCAGCGCCTGCCGCAGGGCCAGAGCCGACGGCAGGCGCAGGCCATGGATCAGCCCAGGCGCACGGGCACAAAGATCTTGTCGCCGTCGCGCTCAATCAGCAGCGCGACCGACTTGCCCGCCTTGGCCATGGCGGCACGCACCTGCGTGATGTCCTTGATGGGCGCGCCGTTGATGGCCAGCAGCACGTCACCCGGCTGCACACCGGCCGCAGCGGCGGGGCCGCGCGCCTGCTCGATGACCAGTCCCTCATTGAGGCCTGCCGCGCGCCGCTCCTGTGGGTCCAGCGGGCGCAATGACAGGCCCAGTTGGCCCTTGCCCACGGCATCGTCGTTGCGCGCCTGCTTGATCGCCTTGTCGCTGGCGTCGCCCAGGGTGGCGGTCAGCTCCAGCGGCTTGCCCTGGCGCCAAATCGACAGCTTGGCCTGTTGGCCCGGCTGCGCCTGGCCCACCCAGGCGGGCAGGTCGCCCGAGGCGACGATGGGCTGGCCATCCACTTGGCGGATCACGTCGCCCGCCTGCAGGCCGGCCTTCTCTGCGGGGCTGCCCTTGCTGACGCTGGCCACCAGCGCGCCTTCGGGCTTGTCGAGGTTGAACGACTCGGCAAACGCCTGGTTCACCTCTTGCACGGCCACGCCCAGCTGTGCGTGGCGCACCTTGCCGGTGGCAACAATCTGGTCCTTGATCTTGGCCGCCAGCTCGATCGGGATGGAGAACGACACCCCTTGGTAGCCACCCGAGCGGCTGTAGATCTGCGAGTTGATGCCGACCACTTCACCGCGCGCATTGAACAAAGGCCCGCCCGAATTGCCAGGGTTCACCGCCACATCGGTCTGGATGAAGGGCACCAGGCTGTCGTCGGGCAGCGAGCGGCCCTTAGCGCTGACCACACCCGCCGTCACGCTGTTTTCAAAGCCAAAGGGCGAGCCGATGGCCAACACCCATTCACCCACCTGCAGGTCGCGTGTGCTGCCCAGGCGCACGGTGGGCAGGTTCTTGGCGTCGATCTTGAGCACGGCCACGTCGGTCTTGGGGTCAGAGCCCAGCACCTTGGCGCGGAACTCGCGGCGGTCGGTGAGCTTGACGATGACTTCGCTGGCACCCTTGACCACATGGGCGTTGGTCAGCACCAGGCCATCGGGGCTGACGATGAAGCCGGAGCCCTGGCCGTGCGTGGGTACGTTGGGCTGGGCCTGTGGCCCCATGCCGCCCGGAAAACCGAACTGGCGGAAGAACTGGTAGAACGGATCGTTCGGGTCCATCTGCGGCGCCCGGCCCTGGCGCGCGGCGGGCTGGCCTTCGTCTTCGCCGTCGTCATCGGCCATGGCGGCCTTGGTGCTGCCCGTCACGCTGATGTTGACCACCGCCGGGCCGTTTTGCGCGGTGATCTGCGCGAAGCTGGGCAAGGCCCCGCCGGGGGCTGCGGGCGTCTGGGCCACCATGGCGGGGGGCGGTGTCAAGGCACGGGCCTGGTGCCCGGTGATGAGGCCTGCGCCCGTGGCACCCACCGCACCGGCGGCCACCAGGGCCAGGATGAGGCGGCGGGGGGTGGAGGTCAGCGTTGTCGTGTTCATGGTGTGGTGCCTTTCCAATCGGAGTTGCGATGGAGGGCAGTGTGGGCACCAACACTTAGACGAAACTTAGAGCGGCTAACAAAACTCCCTTGGCGTCGTTGTCTCGCCTTGTCGTACTGCTTGTACTGCCTGCGGCGAAACGCCTAGCCAGGGCCGCTTCGCTGAGTTTTGTGAGCCGCTCTCAGACCGGGATTCAACACGCTCACTGTTTTTCTGAGTACCGTGGGGGCTTCCTCACGAAGCGCCCGGTCGCCTCACCCCGCAGGTCACGCAGCGCCACGGCCTTTCTGGCTTTCGAAATACACCACCTTGCGGGCCCGCATCACGTCGCCCAGGGGCCGGTGCGCAGCCAGCGCCTGCCAGGGGTCGAACACGGCGGCCTCCACCTCGGCGGCCAGGGCTGCGTCGGCAGCCGGGTCCTGCCGTGGCAGGGTGAGCCGGGCCACGGTGGTGTAGGGCGTGGGCCAGTCCACGCTGGCGTCTTCAATGGGGGTGGTGGCCTCGTCCACAAAAGGCTGCAGCTGCAGGTCCCACTGCAGGTCTTGTTGGCGCAGGCGGCCGGAGAATTCAGCATCCCAGTCGTGCTGCACCTGCCTGACGGGCGCCCCGTTGGACGCATGGGGCACGAGGCGCACGCGCACGGCATAGGGCCCGCAGGCAATGGGCGCAGCGCTAAACATGGCATGCGATGCAAAGCCGCCAAAGGGCCGCCCAAAGGTCTTGACCGTCTTGGCGATCTGCCGGGCCGCACCCAGCAAGCCATGGCGCTGCACCAGGAACTTGATCAGCGCGCCGCCGCCGTGCGACGCAGCGACCACAAAATCCACAAACTCTGCGCTCTGGGGGAAGGCGAACTTTTCCTGGTTGATGAGCAGGAAGTCCTGGCTTTTTGCGCGCCCGTTGCCCAAGGCAGAGTCGCCCTGCACGCCCCGCACGCTGATCGCAAAGCCCCGGATGTCGGGCTTGTGGTCCGCCGCCTTGTCCATGCCGCCGTTGCTCAGCCGCACCCGCACGTCGTACTGCGCCGGCTGCGCGAACAAGCCCTGGGCCGCAAACGCGGGCAGATCGCCCAGCACCTCCAGACGGCCATACGCGGCGGTCAGCTGCTTGCGGTGCAACCCCCGCCCGGCGCCATATTTTTGCGACTTGCGCGCCTGCAGCTCGGCAAACTGGCGCGCATAGCCCGCAAAGCGCTGCGCTTCATCGGGTGCCACCACTTCTTTCCAGTCGGTGCTGGGGGCGTTGGACATGTGCATGAGCCACCTCGGTTAAAAGCCAGGCGGCATGGTAGCGCGGCACGGGCTTGCCAGGCCAGCCCACCGGCCATCAGCCCCCGATGAAGCGGTACACGATGGCGCCCCGCACCACTTCGCCCGGCAGCCACCAGCGCACCGGAAAGCCCGCGTGGTTGGGCGCATCCGGGTACTCCATGGGCTCCAGGCAGATACCGTCGCCCGGCTGCCACAGCCAGCCGCCCTGCCCCGCACCACGCCCCAAGTCCCGCGCGGGATCGGCCTTGAGGCCGTGGCCTGCATACACCTGCACACCCGGAGCGGTGCTCCACACCTCCATCGCACGGCCGCTCACGGGTTCGCCCAGCAGCGCGGCCAGGCGCAGGCCCGGTGGCGTGATGGATGACGAGGGAGGGGCAAGGGGGGCCGCCTGTTCGTCCAGCACCAGGTAGTGGTCCAGCCCGCCCGCCACGGCCAGCTGCTCATGGGGTGTTGCGATGGCGTCCGCCACAGCGCGGGCTTGGCGGAAGTCGAACGGCGTGCCCTGCACCGCAGCCAGCGCGCCCGTGGGGCACACATCGGCCGCCAGGGGCACATAGCGGCTGGCGGGCACCTGCAGGGTGTGGCCGTGGGTGCTGCCCTGGCCTGCCAGGTTGAAGAACGCATGCCCGGTGAGGTTGAGCACCGTGGGGGCATGGAGCACCTCGGCCGTCCAGGCCATGTGCAGCGCGTTGTCGGTCGTGACCTGCAGGTGGAGCTGCACGCACACCGTGCCGGGCACCCCGTCGTCCTCCGTGCGGAAGGTGTGGCTGAGGGAAAGGGCATCGGCCTGCACATGCTCCACCGCAAACACCTGGAAGCGGCTCCCGCGCGGGCCGCCGTGGTGATGGTGTGGCCCGCTGTTGGTGGGCAGTTGCTGGCGCGATCCATCCGGCAGGGTCAGCGTGCCCGCACGCAGCCGCCCCGCCCAGCGGCCAATGAGTGCGCCCATGGAGAGCTGGCCGTCCAGGTAGCCCTGCAGGCTGTCGTAGCCCAGTGCCACATCGGCCAGGCCGCCCTGCCCGTCGGGCACCGCCACCTGCACCAAGCGGGAGCCGTAGTTGCTCACCGCCACCTGCAGGCCGCCGGGGCTGCGCAGGGTGAACAGGTCGGTACGCTGGCCGTGCAGGTCGCGCTGGAATGCGTCGCGGGAAAGTGTGAAAGCCATGGGCCGAGTCTATTTGGTGGCACTGGCCGTATCGCGCGTGACGAGCCAGATGCCCGCACACACCAGCACCAGGGCCAGCAGGTTTTTCCACTCCCACAGCGCCTCGCCCAAAAACAGTGCCGACAACGCAGCGCCAAAGATCGGCACGGTGAAGTTGAACACCGTGATCTGGCTCACGCGGTTGTGCTTGAGCAGGATGCTCCACAGCGAAAACGCGGCCGACGACAGCAGCGCCAGGTACACCAGCAGCACCGCAGAGCCCCAGGTGAAGCCCGTGAGCGAACCATCCAGCGACCAGCCAATGGCCAACAACGCCACACCGCCCAGGCCCAGCTGCCAGCCCGTCATCACGACGGAATCCATGCGCTGCGACACCTGCTTGCCGTAGATGCTGGCGGCGGCCAGCACAAAGGCGGCGATGACAACGAAGCCCTCGCCCAGCAGCGTGAAGTCCAGGTCCAGCGTGCCACGCCCTAGGTTCACCACCATCACGCCCGCAAAACCCACCAGGCAGCCCCAGAGCTTGGCATGGCTCAGGCGGTCGTTGTGATAGACCCAGTGCGCCAGCAGCACGCTGAAAAACGTGCCCGTAGCATTCATGATGGAGCCCTTGACGCCCGTGGTATGCGCCAGGCCCACGTAGAAGAACACGTACTGCAGCGTGGTCTGTGCCAGGCCCAGCGCTATCAGCTGCCGCCCTGCTGTGAAGCCCAAGCCCCAGATGGCCTTGCGCATGACCACGGCCCAGGCCAGCAAGATCAGCCCGGCGCCCAGAAACCGCCAGCCCGCGAATACGAGCTGCGTAGGGATGTCATTGCGTGAGATGCCGAACCAGGCGTACCCGGTCTTGATGGCGGGGTACGAGCTGCCCCAGAGCAAGCAACACAGCAGCGCCAGCGCCACCACGACCTTGCGGTCAGAAAATCGGGAATGCCCCATGAGATGCGGTCTTTCAAGGACAACAGCCCTTGCAGGCAAGGGCTGTTGAAGAGGGAACACAAAGGGCCTGGGCCCGGCAGGGTTTAGGTGACGGGCGCCGGGTTGAACAGCACCAGCGCGTTGTGCAGTTGCCACTGCTCGGCCCAGGTCTTCTTGCGACCGCTGGCCACGTCGAGCAGCAGGTGAAACATCTCCCAGCCCAGCTGTTCGATGGTGGCTTCGCCATCCGCGATCTTGCCGGCGTTGATGTCCATCAGGTCGTGCCAGCGGCGGGCCAGATCAGTGCGCGTCGCGACCTTGACCACAGGGCACTCGGCCAGACCGTAGGGTGTGCCCCGGCCGGTGGTGAACACGTGCAGGTTCATGCCGGCAGCCAGTTGCAGCGTGCCGCAGATGAAGTCGCTGGCGGGCGTGGCGGCATACACCAGGCCGCGCTGGTCGCGGCGCAGCTTCTCGCCCGGGGCCAGCACATGCGCAATGGGCGCGGTGCCGCTCTTGATGATGGAACCCATGGCCTTCTCGGCGATGTTGGACAAACCGCCCGCCTTGTTGCCCGGCGTGGTGTTGGCCGCGCGGTCCACACGGCCCCGGTCCAAATAGCGGTCGTACCAGCCCAGCTCCCGCACGATAGCGTCAGCCACTTCGGGCGTGGCTGCGCGGCTGGTGAGCTGCTCCACCGCGTCGCGCACTTCGGTGTTCTCGCTGAACATCACCGTGGCGCCCGCGCGCACCAGCAGGTCGGCGCAGAAGCCCACGGCCGGGTTGGCGGTGACGCCCGAGAACGCATCGCTGCCACCGCACTGCACACCCAGCACCAGCTCGCTGGCGGGTATGGTCTCGCGGCGGCGGGCGTTCAGGCGCTCCAGGTGCGGGCGCGCGCTTTGCACGATGTGGTCGAGCATGGACATGAAGCCCACATGCTCGTCGGCCTGCAGGCACACCGTCTCGGGGCCCAGCGCCGCGTCGCGCTCGTCGGTGATGGGGAAGCTGCCCGGGGGCAGCAGGCGGTCGGGCTGCAGCTTTTCGCAGCCCAGGCTGACCACCATGACCTCGCCCCCAAAGTTGGGGTTGAGGCTGATGTTGCGCAGCGTGCGGATGGGGATGATGGCGTCGGGCGCGTCAATCGCCACGCCGCAGCCGTAGGTGTGCTCCAGGCCGATCACGTCGTCCACATGGGGAAACAAAGGCAGCAGCTCGGCCTTGATGCGGCGCACAGCCTGCGCCACGACACCCGCCACGCACTGCACGGTGGTGGTGATGGCCAGGATGTTGCGCGTACCCACCGAGCCATCGGCGTTGCGGTAGCCCTCGAAGGTATAGCCCGTGAGAGGTTCAAGCACCGGGGGCTTCACCGTGGCCATGGGCAGGCCTTCGAGCGCGCGGGCCGAAGGCATCTGCAGCAGGCGCTCGTGCACCCCGCTGCCCGCCTCGATGTCCTTGAGCGCATAGCCGATGGGCACGTTGTAGCGGCGCACCACACCGCCTTCGGGGATGTCCGCCAGCGCCACCTTGTGGCCCTGCGGCACCTTGTCGCGCAGCGTGATGCCAGCGCCCGGCACACCGTCTGGCAACAGGGTGCCCGCAGGCAGGCCACCGTCGTTGGCGACGATGGCGACGTTGTCCTGGGCATGCATGCGGATGGTGAGAGCTTGTCGCATAGGTCCGTTCAATTCACAAGGTACGCGGGTTTCAATCCGCCCGGTGGCCGAGCCATCACTCCTGCCGGGTCAGCCCCCGCCCTTGAGCACCAGGTCTGGCAGCCACATCGAGAACTGGGGCACATAGGTCACCAGCATCAGCGCCACGATGAGCGCACTGTAGAACGGCCAGATGGTCTTCATCACCTCGCCCACCGACACGCCCCCGATGGTGCAGCCGATGAACTGCGTGGTGCCCACGGGAGGAGTGTTCAGGCCCAGCGCGCAGTTGATCAGCATGACGATACCGAACTGCTCCGTGCTCATGCCGAACTGCTGGCAGATCGGCAAAAAGATGGGCGTGCAGATGAGGATGGTGGCCGCCATGTCGAGAAAGGTGCCCAGCACGAACAGGATGATGTTCACCGACAGGAAGATCACCCAGGGCGAGGTGCTCATGGACTTGAGCGCATCACCCGTGAGCTCGGCCACACCGTAGAGGCCGATGAGGTAGCCGAACATCGACGAGATGCCGATGAGCAGCAGCACTGTGCCCGTGGTCTTGACGGCCTTGGACGCGGCCTTGAGGAACTGCTCGCGCGTGAGCTTCTTGTAGACGAAGACCGACAGAATCAGCGCCCACAGCACTGCGACCGACGCCGACTCGGTAGCGGTGAACGCCCCCGACAAAATGCCTGCAATGATGATGACCACCACGGCCAGGCCCGGGACCGAGGCGCGGAACGAGATCCACACAATCTCCCAGCCCGGGAAGGTGCCTGCGGGGTAGCCGCGCTTGACAGCCACGAAGTAGGCGGCAGCCAGGTTGCAGATGGTCAGCAACAGGGCCGGCACGATGCCTGCAAGGATCAGCGCCGCAATACTCACCTTGCCCCCAGCCGCCAGCGTGAAGATGATGAGGTTGTGCGAGGTGGGCATGAGCGCGCCCACCAGCGAGGCGTGGGTGGTCACGTTCACCGCGTAGTCAGCGTGGTAGCCCTCCTTCTTCATCTGCGGGATGAGCACGGCGCCCATGGCCGACACGTCGGCCACCGGCGAGCCCGAGACACCGCCAAACAGCGTGCAGGCCAGCACATTGCTCATGCCCAGGCCGCCACGCACATGGCCCGCCACGCTCTTGGCAAAGTTGACGATGCGGTCGGCAATGCCGCCGTACATCATGATCTCGCCGGCAAAGATGAAGAACGGGATGGCCAGGAACGAGAACGGGTTCATGCCCGAAATCATTTGCTGGAAACCCACGGCCAGGGGCAGGCCTTCGTACAGGATGGTGGCCAGCGAGGACAGGCCGATCGAGAAGGCCACGGGCACGCCCAGCAGCAGCAATAGCGTGAAGCTCACGCACAGGATGGTCAACGCCATGATGGTGATGGAATTTTTATGAAGACGTTTTAGGGGCGGGCTTAGAGGCTGGGAATTCTTTGGCCGTGCCCGAAAGGCGCGCCAAAACGTCCCGGATCTAGGCGCAAAGCGCAGCCATAGCCAGTGCTATGGCGAGCATTTGCAACGACGAGCCGGGGTGTTTTGGCGTGCAAGGCGGGCATGGACAAGGGATTCCCAGTCTCTTTAGTGCCAGGCGGGCTCTACTTCCGTGCCACGCAGGATGGCGATGATGTGTTCCAGCGAGAACATGGCCACCAGCACGCCAGCCATGGCGGGCGGCACGTACTTGAAGGCTTCGGAGATGCCCAGCGTGGGGATCTTGTACGGTGCCACCGATTCGGCCAGCACGCCGCAGTTCCAGGCCATGACGATGCCGAACAGCAGCACCAGCGCGTGGATCAGCAGCTCGAGCTTGGTGCGCAACCAATCGGGCGCCAGCACCAGGAACGATTCGAGACCGATGTGGCCCGCATCACGCACGCCCACAGCCATGCCCAGCATGGTCACGTAAAGCACCAGCAGCACCGCGCCGCTCTCGGCCCAGGTGGGAGTGTCATTGAAGATATAGCGGCCTATGACCTGGTAGAGCACGGCACAGACCAGCAGGACCAGCCCTCCCACCCCGAGCTTCAGGCAGGCGCGCGCAATGAAAGCGCAGAGTCGCGTGTACATAGTGGACATTCAAAAACAACAACAACTGGAAACGGGCAGGCGGCGGGCTGTTCCCGGTCCCGCCTGCCCTGGAGACTCTGGCTTCTGGCTTATTGCACCGCGTCGATGCGCTTGACCATGTCCTGCAGCTTGGGGTCCTTGAGGAACTTGTCGTACACCGGTTTCATGGCAGCCTTGAAGGCCACCTTGTCGATATCCACCACCTGCGCGCCGCCAGCCTTCACCGTGGCCAGGGATTTCTCTTCGCGCTCGTCCCAGATCTTGCGCATGTAGCCCACCGACTCCTTGGCGGCGGCGCGGATGGCCTTCTGGTCGTCAGCGCTCAAGGTGTCCCACACCCGCTTGCTGAACAAGAGGATCTCGGGCGCCATGGAATGCTCGGTCTTGTTGAAGTATTTGGCGACTTCGAAGTGGCGCGAGCTTTCGTAGCTGGGGTAGTTGTTTTCTGCAGCGTCCACCAGGCCGGTCTTGAGCGCGGTGTAGACCTCGCCGAACGGCATGGGGGTGGCGTTGGCGCCCATGGCTTCGAGCAGGGACACCCACAGGTCGCTCTGCTGCACGCGCACCTTCAGGCCCTTGACGTCGGCCAGGGTCTTGATGGGCTTCTTGACGGTGTAGATCGAGCGTGCGCCGCTGTCATAGAACGCCAGGCCCACGAAGCCCTGCGATTCGCAGTCCTTCAGGATCTCGTCGCCAATGGCGCCATCCAGCACCTTGCGCATGTGCTCCTTGTCGCGGAACAGGAAGGGCATGGTGGGCACCATGGTGGCGGGGCAGATGTTGTTCATGGGCGCGACGTTCACGCGCGTCATGGCAATCGCCCCCAGCTTGGTCTGCTCGATGGTGTCCTTCTCGATGCCAAGCGACCCCTTGGCGTAGACCTTGATGCTGTGCTTGCCACCGGTGGCCTTGGACAGCGTCTCGCCCATGTGGCGCACGGCCAGCACGGTGGGATAGTCCTCGGGGTGGATGTCCGACGAGCGGAACTCGGTGGCCTGCGCGGCCAGGCTGCCGAGCAAGATGCCAGCGGCAATGGCCACGCGGCCAAAGAGGTGTGGAACGTTCATGGTGCTTTGTCTCCGGGGTTGAATCGGTTGGGGTGCCGCGCTCACGCGGGCGGGTACGGGGCCTCTGCGAGCCCTTGGGCGCCCGGGCGGGTCACGAAGACCGCGCCGCCGTGGGCCACATCGTTGCCCTGCGGCTGGCCGGGGCGGATGGAGGTGATGAAAAGCAGGTCCATGTCGGGCCCGCCAAAACTGCACATCGAGGGCTTGCTGACCGGCAGGGCCAGCGAGCGGTCCAGCACGCCCGATGGGGTGAAGCGATGCACCATGCCAGCGTCGTTGGCGCAGATCCAGTAGCAGCCATCGGTGTCGATGGCCGCACCGTCCGGCCGGCCGGGCAGCTCGCGCATATCCACCAACAGACGGCGCGGCCCCAGGCTGCCGTCTTCGTGCAGGTCCAGCGACCATATCTTTTGCACGCTGGGGTGGCTGTCGCTGAGGTACATGGTGGCGCCATCGGGGCTGAACGCCAGGCCGTTCTGGGTGACCAGGCCTTCGATCAGCGGCGCCGAGAGGCCGCGCGCGTCCTGCCGGTACAGGCCTCCAGCGGGTTGCGCCAGCGACATGTCGCGCACCATGGTGCCGGCCCAGAAGCGCCCCTGGCGGTCACAGCGCCCGTCGTTGAAGCGCATGCCAGCTTGCGGGTGCTGCACGGCAGAGATGAGGGTGCAGGCCAGGGTGCCGTCATCGGCAGGCTGCAGGTGGAATATGCCCGTGTCCATGCCGGCGATGAGCCCGCCGCTGGCATGCAGCGCAATGCAGGCCAGCCGCTCCGGCGTCGCCCAGCTCATCAGTTGCCGGTCGGCCCAGCGCAGGCGGCGCAGCGCGCGGCCTTCGATGTCCACCCAGTACAGCACCTGCTCGGCCGTGCTCCACAGGGGGCTTTCGCCCACCTGGTCCTGGTGGTGAGGCAACAGGAGTTCCATGGACCCACTCACTCGAACGGACCGGTGCGCACAAACGGCCCACCCTGGTAGATCACGGCCGGGTCCGTCAGGTCCGGCTGCGGGTCTGCAGCCTCCACCTTGGCGCGGAAGGGCTCGGAGCTGTCCTGCGGGCGGTAGCCGATGTGGCGGGCGAGTGTGTTGTCCCACCAGGTGGTGGTGTTGTCGCCCATGCCATAGATGATGCTGTGGCCCACCACCGGCGCTGTGAGGCTGGCCACGACCAGGCGCTCCAGGTCGTCGTAGCTCATCCAGGTGGCCAGCATCCGGCGGTTGCGCGGCTCGGGGAAGGAGGAGCCGATGCGCAGGCACACGGTTTCGATGCCGTAGCGGTCAAAGTAGAAGCGCGAAAGGTCCTCGCCAAACGCCTTGGACAGGCCATACAGGCCATCGGGCCGCGCTGGGTCGCGCAGGCCCACCACTTCGTCCTGGCGGTAAAAGCCGGTCACATGGTTGGAGCTGGCAAACACCACGCGCTTGACGCCTTGCTTGCGAACGGCCTCATAGAGGTTGTAGGCGCCAATGATGTTGGCCTGCAGGATGGGGTCCCAGGGCTGCTCGGTGGACACGCCGCCCAGGTGCACCACAGCGTCCACCCCATCCAGCAGCGGCAGCATGGCGCTGGCGTCCTCCAAGCGCGCAGGGCGCAGCTCTTCGCCGGGCGACTCGCTGCCCAGGTCGGCCACATCCGACAGGCGCAAGGTGGTGCAGTACGCCTTCAGGCGCGTGCGCAATTCACGCCCCAGCCCCCCGGCGGCCCCGGTCAGTAACAAGCGTTGAAAACGGATCGATGTCGGGTGACAGGGCATGGCTTTTGGGGAGGTTCTTGGTACAGTGGCGTTACAAGCGGTTGAACGTCATCAGTTGTCATACAACGAGGAGGCAATGTACTCCTTTCAACCCGTCCAACACATAGGGATAACACCGAGACATGAGCACCGACATCGCCCCACGCCGCAAGCCCCGCACCCTGGCCCTGGAGCTGGTGGACTCCCTGGGTGACCGCATCCGCGACGGGCGCCTGGCACTGGGCGACAAGCTGCCCACCGAGGCCGCGATCATGGCCGAATTCAACGTCAGCCGCACGGTGGTGCGCGAGGCCATTTCCAAGCTGCAGGCGTCGGGCCTGGTGGAGACACGGCACGGCATCGGCACGTTTGTGCTGGGCCTTGGGCAGGCCCCGGGCTTCAAGATCACGCCCGACCAGTTCAGCACCCTGCGTGACGTGATTGCGGTGCTGGAACTGCGCATCGGCGTAGAAACCGAGGCCGCCGCGCTGGCCGCGCAGCGCCGCACGCCCGCCAACCTCAAGACCATGCGCGAGGCGCTGGACACTGTGGCGGCGGCCGTGGACGCCGGGCGCGACGCGGTGGCGGCGGACTTCCAGTTCCATCTGGAGATCGCCCGCGCCACGCAGAACAGCCACTTCGCCGAGCTGATGGGCACATTGGGCAGCATGATCATTCCGCGCGCGCGGCTGGATTCGGTCGAAGCCCCCAACGACGAACGCAGACAGTACCTGCGCCGGGTCAATGGCGAGCACGAGAGCATCTACGACGCCATCGTGGGCCAGGACCCCGACGCAGCCCGTGCAGCCATGCGCACCCACCTGGCCAACAGCCGTGAACGCCGGCGCCGTGCACAGGCCGAGGCTGGCTGAAGGCTAGGGGTCGTGTCGATGCGCCCCACCCCATGCGCCCACCTGTCGCCCTGCGGGTCCGAGGCACCCGGCGGGCCCAGGTGGCAGGAAGTGATCCCATGAGTAGTTACCCGGGGTGCTCAAAAGTGCACTTATGTTGTACGATGACATACAACAATAAATCCGCAGCGGCCATGCCATGGCGTACGGCCTTGCCTGAATGGGCAGCCCCTGTGGCGGCCAGCGCTCCTGGCCACGCGATCACGGCACCGGGGCTGTGATTCGAATTTCTTCAACCACCCACCCTTTCACACCACCACCGCCATGCACGCAAACCTGATCGCCGGCAACTGGACCGAAGGCGTCCGCACGTACCAGAACACCAACCCCTCCGACACGCGCGACGTGATCGGCGACTACGCCGTGGCCAGCCGCGAGCAGGCGCTGGAGGCTGTGGCCGCAGCGCACGCGGCCTTTCCGGCATGGAGCCTGTCCACGCCCCAGCAGCGCTTTGACATCCTGGACGCGGTGGGCAACGAGATCATCGCCCGCAAGGCCGAGCTGGGCGACCTGCTGGCCCGCGAAGAAGGCAAGACTCTGCCCGAAGCCATCGGCGAAGTGGGCCGTGCCGCTGCCATCTTCAAGTTCTTTGCCGGCGAGGCGCTGCGCCCCGGCGGCGAGCTGATCCCCTCCGTGCGCCCCGGCGTGGGCATCGAGATTACACGCGAACCCCTGGGCACCATCGGCATCATCACGCCGTGGAACTTCCCCATCGCCATCCCGGCCTGGAAGATCGCGCCCGCATTGGCCTACGGCAACACGGTGGTGTTCAAGCCCGCCGAGGTGGTGCCCGGCTCTGCCTGGGCGCTGGCTGACATCCTGCACCGTGCGGGCCTGCCCGCTGGTGTGTTCAACCTGGTGATGGGCCGGGGTTCGGACGTGGGCGCCGTGCTGCTCGAAGACGAGCGCATTGCGGGCGTGAGCTTTACCGGCTCGGTCGGCACCGGTCAGCGCGTGGCAGCGGCCTGCGTGCCACGTGGCGCCAAGGTGCAGCTGGAGATGGGCGGCAAGAACCCGTTTGTGGTGCTGGACGACGCGGACCTGAACGTGGCCGTGGGCGCGGCCATCAACAGCGGCTTCTTCTCCACCGGCCAGCGCTGCACCGCCAGCAGCCGCGTGATCGTGACCGAAGGCATCCACGACCGCTTCGTGGCCGCCATGGTCGAGAAAATGAAGACCCTGAAGGTGGATGACGCACGCAAGACCGGCACCGACATCGGCCCCGTGGTGGACGACCGCCAGCTCGCACAAGACCTGGAATACATCGGCATCGGCCAGCAGGAAGGCGCCAAGCTGGCCTTTGGCGGCGAAGCACTGGAGAAGAACGCCGACGGAGCCCCGGGCTACTACCTGCGCCCCGCCCTGTTCACCGAGACCACGCCCGGCATGCGCATCAACCGCGAAGAAATCTTCGGCCCCGTGGTGAGCGTGTTGCGCGCCAAGAACTACGAAGAGGCGCTGGCCCTGGCCAACGACACGCCCTTCGGCCTGGCCAGCGGCATTGCCACCACCAGCCTCAAGCACGCCACGCACTTCAAGCGCCACGCCCAGGCCGGCATGGTGATGGTGAACCTGCCCACAGCGGGCGTGGACTACCACGTGCCGTTCGGCGGCCGCAAGAGCAGCAGCTACGGCCCGCGCGAGCAGGGGCGCTACGCGGCAGAGTTCTACACCACGGTGAAGACCGCGTACACGCAGGCCTGAGGCGGGCGCGACACGAGCCTGCGCCCGCGACGCCACTCCAGCCCCGGAGTGGCGGGGCCAGGCGCCTGCACCGCGCTGCGCGCACGGGCACCGCACAGGTCATTCTCAAGCGGTTTTTCAGCCGAATCGGCCGCAAGCGCTAGTGAACCATGTGCCGATAGCTATTATTTGTATAGCAACAACAATTCAGCTGCTCTGCGCCGCTGATTCCGGCCACGACGGCAGCCGCTATCATCGCGCCCCATGACCGCCCTCCGAACCTTCTCTGCGCTGCGCCTGTGGGTGCTCGCATGGTTCGTGGCGTCGATGGGGGTGGCCATTGCATCGCCGCTGGTGCACCCCCAGGCCTTTGAGGTGATCTGCTCGGGCGCTGGCACCATCAAGCTGCTGGTGCAGACCGACGATGGCACCGTTGAAATGGGCGCGATGGGCATGGACTGCCCGCTGTGCTCCACCCCCAGCGCCCCGCCCCCCACACCGGTCGCCGCCGTGCTGCCG